>JAGCMT010000017.1 GCA_017646335.1 Burkholderiaceae bacterium | reverse complement strand
CCGGCTTTTCACTGTCTTTAAAGAGATTGAGCTGATAGAACCAATACTCTTTCATGCGCATGAGCGCATTGTTGCGACTTTCAAACGCCGTCGCATACGCTTCAAACAACGTATTGGAAAAGTCGATAATCTCTTGACAAGAGGCAGCTTTCCCACCCTTGGCTTTTCTAAAGAGCGCCGGATCGGCCATCAAGGCGCGACCCACCATAATTTGTTGAAGACCTTGGTAACGTTCTTGAATCGTTTCGATGTCGGCGGGCGTCACCAAGTCCCCGTTGTAACCCAAGGGCATCTTCATCGTTGCCGCATAGCGATCGAGCAACGCTTTGCGAGGTTTGCCGCGATACATATCGGTCTTCAAGCGCGGATGCACGATCAAAACCTTCATCGGGAAATGATTGTAGACATCCGTCAACAAATCGAATTCCGCTTCATCGCTCCAACCCACACGCGTCTTGACCGAAATCTCGATCCCTAAATCGGCACTGAAAATCGAATCCAAGAATTGTTGAAGCTCATTGGGCGTGCGCAAGAAGCCCGAACCTTTACCCTTGGCAACGACGGTACCGGCAGGACAACCCAAATTAAGATTGACTTCGGTGTAACCCAGATCGGCCAACGCTTTGGCGGCCCAAACGAAATCTTCCGTACGACGGGTGAGTAACTGCGGCACGGCTTCAAAGCCGGCGTTGACTTCGGGAGCCAACTCTCGCAATTGACGCTCCGTGAATTTCGGGAGCGTCGTCGGCGTCACAAACGGAATGTAGTACTGATCGGCACCACCAAAGAAGCGCGAATGCACTTGACGAAAGATGACCCCGGTGAGACCTTCCATCGGGGCCACGGTCAATAACGGAGAAGACGTCATATATAAATATTAGTTCTTCTTCATCAAGTCTTTGAGATTGGCGAACGGATTCGGACGCGTGGGTTCCACGATTTCTTCTTCGTCGTCTTCCATTTCCGGCATTTCGCAATCGTCGTGCTTGGGGAACGTCGGCAAGGAAAGGATCACTTCTTCTTGGACCCATTCGGCCACGTTCATTTGATCGCTACCCACCACGATTTCCATGTCTTCGTCTTCATCGAGCGGCATGCGATTGGCTTCTGCTTCGCTCTTCACAAACAAGAACGGCACTTCACGATCGATTTCGACGGGAATGGGCTTATTGCAGTGCGTGCACGGCACTTCGACCGAACCCTTGATCGTCAAAACGGCACCCGGCAAACCCTTGGCACCCTTCGTGCCTTGGATCGTGACTTCAAATTCGCCCTCTTCGTTGGCCAAGAACTTGCAAAGTTCCGGCATCTTGGCCACGGCGATCGTACCCGTCAACGTTTGTTGATGGCGAGAAACGTTAAAAATGTCGACTTTAACTAAATTTTGATTAGACTTCGTCATGTCATTAAACCTTTAGATCGATATCTATAGATGCGTATGTTACCGAAATTAGTGTTGGGATCGAGCTCTCCCTATCGAAAAGAGTTGTTAGAACGTCTTCATCAACCGTTTTTGACCGATTCTCCCGAAGTGGATGAAACGGTTTTACCCGGAGAGACGCCCGAAAACTTTACGATCAGCTTGGCCAAAGCCAAGGCCATGGCCGTACACGCCAAGCACCCCGATGCCTTTGTGATCGGCAGTGACCAAGTCGCCGACTTGAACGGCACGATTTTGGGTAAGCCCCACACGAAGGAACGTGCGTTCGAACAATTGATGAGCATGCAAGGTCAAACGGTCCGTTTTTTGACCGCCCTTTGCATCGTCAATCCCAAAGGCAAAACCTTTGAAGCCATGGTGCCCACCACGGTCATCATGAAGACGCTCAAACCCGAAACCGTTCGCGCCTACATCGACATCGAAGAACCTTTGAACTGCGCCGGCGCCGCGAAGATCGAGAAGTTGGGCGTTGCCTTGATGAAGTCGGTCACGAGCGAAGACCCGACCGCCT
>JAGCMT010000016.1 GCA_017646335.1 Burkholderiaceae bacterium | reverse complement strand
GTAATGCGAGAGCGCCAACTCAGACGTGTCCGCACTGACCACAGCCTTAAATGCATGTGGCGCACTGCGTAAACACTTGGCGTAGGGCGCACCGATCTGAAGTGCCGTCGCACCCGTAAGCGTCGACATCAATGCGTCCATCTGCCCGGCTTCCCAACGATGAAGTTGGGCACCGGCCGCCGTTTCAAAAAAATTGGCCAAAGTTGCGCGTGACATACAACCTCCTTCTAGGCATTTTAGAGTACCGTCGTGCGTTTTTCCCGACAGCGTAGGCAGTGTTACCTACTCTAACCTCCCAAGGGGGTTATATCATTTAGATTACCTACGAAAATTAGGTGAAAGGAAAACATCATGACAGAACACATCTCTACGACTCGCCGACTTTTGACCGCTTCCATCGCTTTGGGTTCGCTCTTCGGTGCGCCGGCTTTTGCTGCCGACCCGATCAAAATCGTCGTGCCTTATCCGCCGGGCGGTCCGTTGGATGTCGTTGCGCGTGCCTTGGCTGAAGAGCTCAAGAAGTCGCAAGGTTCCGTCATCGTTGAAAATCGTCCCGGTGCAGCCGGTGCTCGCGGTATGCAGGCTGTCAAGGACGCTCCGGCTGACTGCCGCACAATGGTGATGGGTGCTGTTGCAACGCTCGCGACGAACCCCGCCTTGTTTGAAAAGATGGCCTATAAGCCGGATGATTTTGCTCCGGTTGCTCTCCTTTGCTTCGTGCCGAACGTGCTCGTGATGGCCCCCAAGCGTATGAAGGAACTGGGCGTTAAAGATGCCAAGGATTTGATCGCTTACATCAAAGCTAACCCGGGCAAATTGAATTTCGCTTCCGGCGGTAACGGTTCTGCCGGTCACATTGCCGGTGCCGTGATGGTCAGCGCCGGTTTGAAGATGGAGCACATTCCGTTTAAGGGTGCCGCTCCTGCACGCCTTTCCGTGATTGCCGGTGAAACCGACTTGATCATGGACAATTACGGCAGTTGCCGCGCCTCGATCGCCGACGGCTCTTTGGTTCCGTTGGCCGTCACCACTTCCGAAGTCTTCGAACACTTGCCCAACGTCCCGACGTTGACGAGTTTGGGTTATACGATGGATGTCTCCACTTGGTTCGGCTTGATGGCTCCAAAGGCTACGCCGAAGAACAAGATCCAAGCTCAATACGAAGAGATTCTCAATGCCATGAGCAACCCGCAGCTTCGCAATCAACTTGATTTGGCCGGCGGTGGCGTTCGCTTCTTGGGTCCCAATAAGTTCGCAGAATTGATCGCGGCCGAACAAAAGCGCTATCGTGACATGATCCAAACGACAGGTATCAAAGTCCAATAAGCGCCATGCGTCAAACCCGTAACCAACGCGACATGGTCGCAGGACTGTTTTTCAGCGCCTGCGGCCTTTTAGCTATCATTTACGCAAGTGATCTTCCGTTCGGAACGACCGCTCGGATGGGTGCGGGCTACTTCCCGACGGTCCTTGGCTACCTGCTGACGGCTTTAGGGCTTGTCATTTCACTGAAAGGGGCCTTCCAAAAGCCTAAGAAATCCGACGAAATCATCTATCGATTTGACCTTCGCATTGTTTCGATCGTGGTTTTGGCAGTGGCTGCGTTTTGCACCTTCCTACCTTACTTAGGTCTTTATTTGTCAATGACCGCCATGGTGGCATTGGCAGCTTTAGCTAACGTTCGACCGAACTGGAAAGAAACGTTAGCGCTCATCGTTTTTATCAATCTTTTCGTCTGGATCGTTTTCATCGTGCTGATCGATTTACACGTTCCGATGTGGCCTAGTCTCACGGGAGCGCTCTGATGGAAGGATTGAGTCAACTGACATTAGGCCTGTCGACGGCGTTTACATTCGCCAATATCGGCTACTGTTTCTTAGGGGTCTTGGTCGGCACGCTAGTGGGGGTCTTACCCGGTTTAGGTCCCGTAGCCACTTTGGCGATGCTTTTGCCGATTACTTATGGCTTGGATCCCACTGCCGCCATCATTATGTTGGCCGGTATCTATTACGGCTCCCAATACGGTGGCTCCACAACGGCCATTTTGATGAAAATCCCCGGCGAAGCCGCCTCTCTTGTCACGTGTTTGGACGGTCACGAAATGGCCCGCCAAGGTCGAGCCGGCTCAGCCTTGGGTGTTGCCGCCATCGGCTCGTTTTTTGCCGGTTGCGTCGCTACCTTCTTAATTGTTCTGTTTGCACCGACCTTATCGCAAGTTGCGCTCCAGTTCGGCGCTGTCGAATACTTTAGTTTGATGGTATTAGGCCTGGTTGGTGCCGTGGTCCTTGCCAACGCCGATTTGTTAAAGGCCATTGCCATGGTGATTCTAGGGCTCTTACTCGGCATGGTCGGTACGGACGTAAACACCGGTGAGTTCCGCTACACATTCGATCTCTTGTGTCTTCAAGACGGAATCGATTTTGCCATTATCTCCATGGGGATTTATGGCATCGGTGAAATCCTGAAAAATTTGCAGATCAGTCTAGTCGCTCCTGAAGTAACGACGTACAAAATCAAGTCGCCTTACCCCACCAAAAAAGACATCAAAGATGCTAGTGGCGCCATCGGTCGCGGTACGCTTTTAGGAAGCGCCTTGGGGCTCTTGCCGGGCGGCGGTGCACTTCTGGCATCCTTTGCCGGATACACCTTGGAAAAACGTATCAAAGACAAAAGTGGCATTGCTGTCGGTCAAGGCAATATTCGTGGTGTAGCGGGTCCCGAAGCCGCCAACAATGCCGGTGCTCAAACGAGCTTCATTCCGATGCTTACGTTAGGGATTCCCTCGAACGCCACCATGGCATTGATGATGGGAGCATTGATCATCCATAACATCACCCCGGGCCCGGAAGTGATGAGCTCCAATCCGGCGCTCTTTTGGGGTTTGATCGTTTCGATGTGGGTCGGGAACCTCTTCTTGGTGTTATTGAATTTACCGCTGGTCGGTCTTTGGGTGCAGCTTTTGCGTATCCCCTACCGTTGGTTGTTCCCTTCGATTCTGGCCTTCTGTGTCATCGGTGTCTATTCCATCAACTACAACCCCGCTGACATTTATTTGACGCTCGTTTTTGCCGTTGCCGGTTATATCTTCTATCAACTCAAATGTGAACCGGCCCCACTCATCATGGGCTTTGTGTTGGGGCCCTTAATGGAAGAAAACTTGCGTCGAGCATTATTGCTGTCTCGCGGTGATGCAACGGTGTTCTTCACGAGCCCGTTGTCCTGCACATTCTTGGTGATTGCTGCCATTCTTTTGGTAATGGTCTTGGTTCCAAGCTTCCAAAAGACCCGCGAAGAGGCCTTCAATGATGACTAAAAGCCTTTTTTTGAAGATTTTTTAAAATTTTTCAAAAAAGACTTGTAAAATTCAAAACACATCGGTAATATATCGATCTTCGACAGGCACATAGCTCAGTTGGTTAGAGCATCACCTTGACATGGTGGGGGTCGTTGGTTCGAGTCCAATTGTGCCTACCAAAATTCATAAACGGAGTTTGAGAAATCAAACTCCGTTTTCATTTTTAAATCCCCATTCTCACTACTGCACTAACAACAACCCCCAAAAAAACAGGCTACCTATTCGATAGCCTGCGGTAATCACTTTACAGTTTTGTTAATTTCGCCAACGAAAGCATCAATTCCTTCGTACCGACTCCGTCAAACTTGATGCGGATACGGGCATCGTTACCCATCCCGACCAAGGCAATCACCTCACCGTTACCGAACTTCGGATGCGACACTCGGTTACCAATCGAGAAACCGCCCACCTCTTGAGTCTTGGCAATCTTCTTGAATGCCGGATCAAGCTTGGCTTGCATAAAGTTCTTACGAGGACCGCTCACCGTTGCATTGCCATAACCGGAACCATAGCTCTTGGACCCATAAGACGAAGAAGAGGAACCCGAACGGGAATAGCCACTGCCATAACTTCGAGAACCGCCGCCATAGCTATTGCCGTAACCGTTACCATAACCGCCACGATCGCCCCAACGAGACGTACCGGAGTAATCCCCCGTAAAGTCCGAAGAACGAGCGCTTGAGCGCGACGTGCGAGGCGAATCCCACCATGCCGACTGATCCTCATCTTCAGCCAACCACGACTTCTTGCGATCGTACAAGAAACAAAGATGCTCTTCCGGGATTTCGTTTAAGAACATGCTTTGACCGGACTCGAACATCTGACCGTGGAGCATACGTGTTTGAGCAAAGGACAAATGCAAAAGCTTACGAGCACGCGTAATCGCCACGTACATCAAACGGCGCTCTTCTTCGAGACCCTTGGCGTCATTGGCGGAATTGGCGTGCGGGAATAAACCTTCTTCCAAACCGGAGATGAAGACCACATTAAATTCCAAACCCTTGGAGGCATGCACCGTCATCAATTGCACAGCTTCCTGACCGTTTTCGGCTTGGTTTTCACCGGCTTCCAAAGCAGCGTGCGACAAGAAGCCGGCCAAAGCCGTCATTTCATCGTCTTGGGCGTCTTCTTCCAAATAGTCGGCGCGAGAGTCAACGCCGATGCCTTCTTCGATCAAATAGGCACGAGCGGCACTTTCCAATTCTTCCAAGTTTTCAAGACGCTCTTCAGCTTTTTTATCAGTCTTATAATGAGTCAAAAGACCCGAACGTTCAACCACCGATGCAATCATCTCAGGTAACGGCAAACACGAGAATTCAAAACGCATTGCATCGATTAAATCGGTAAAAATTTTTAACTTCGTACCTACTGTACCGTCCAAATAATTAACAGCTTCGTAATAACTGATATCTAATTCAGCAGCTTTTGCCTTTAGTTGTTGAATACTCTTAGAACCAATTCCTCGTACAGGGAAATTAACAACTCGATCAAAAGAAGTATTGTCTCTAGGATTCTCTATCAATCGCATATAGGCTAAAGCGTGTTTGATTTCTTCTCGATCAAAGAATCGAAGACCACCGTAAACACGATAAGCGATGCCGGCCGCGACCAACGCTTGTTCGATCACACGACTTTGAGCGTTGGAGCGATACAAAATGGCGATCTCTTGCTTGGGCGTTCCGTTTCGAATCACTTCTTGGATCTCTTGGACGAGGTAAGCGGCTTCTTGGCGATCATCCACCGCACGGAAAACACGGATGTATTCCCCTTCACCTTGGCTCGTCCAAAGGTTCTTACCCAAACGTTCGGCATTGTGAGCGATTAACTCATTGGCCGCATTCAAAATGTGACCGAAAGAACGATAGTTTTGCTCAAGCTTGATCAAATGACGGATACGGAAATCACGTTGGAAATCCGTCATGTTGCCCACATTGGCACCACGGAACGCATAAATAGATTGGTCATCGTCACCCACGGCGAAAACACAATTGCCTTCATACTCACGATGGTCATTGGGATCAAAGCCGCCCAAAAGCTTTAACCACTTGTACTGCAAACGGTTCGTGTCTTGGAATTCGTCCACCAAAATGAACTTGAATCGTTCTTGATAATGACGACGAATGAGCGCATTACGAGCGAGCAACTCGTAAGAGCGAAGTAAGAGCTCACCAAAGTCGGCTACGCCTTCACGATTGCATTGTTGCTCATAGAGCTGGTAAATCTTCGCATATTGAGCTCGGTCACCAAAATCGCCCATCATATCCTGGGCACGTAACCCTTCCTCTTTAGCCGAACCAATATATCTTTGAACTTTTTTGGGATCGTAAAGTTCCTGGCTATAGTTATTGGCCTCCATTACTCGCTTGATTGCTCTTAATTGATCCGCCTGATCCAAAATTTGGAACGTTTGCGGCAAACCGACTTCGCGGTAGTGCTTACGAAGCAAGCGGTTGCAAAGGCCGTGGAAGGTCCCGATCCACATTCCGCGGGTATTGATGGGAATCGACGACGTGATACGCGTGAGCATTTCCTTGGCGGCCTTATTGGTAAAGGTTACGGCCAAAAGCTCATACGGAGACGCCATATTGGATTGCAACAAATAAGCGATGCGCGTCGTCAACACACGCGTCTTGCCAGAACCAGCACCGGCTAAAATCATGGCCGATTCAGAGGGAAGACTCACGGCGGCTTTTTGTTCGGGATTGAGTTTATCGAAGAAATTAACCATCACGACCACTAACTAAAAATTCGTACGTAGAAAAGGATTCAATTGTGCCAAATTTTGTCGGT
>JAGCMT010000113.1 GCA_017646335.1 Burkholderiaceae bacterium | reverse complement strand
TTCCACAATCGCATCCAGTTGCGCTTTGCTCAACGGGACTTTGACTTTAATGTCAGCTTTGCTCGGACCCGATTGGGGCGTGATTCGAATTCGGCGGATTCGGTTTTCATCGTTCAAGTCCAATTGGATGACGACTTCTTCTTTCCCATTGGGGTTTCGGTGGAACAGACAAGGCGCCAATTATTTTTTACGATCCAGCAAGATGAGTCGGCCAAAACCACCATGGGCAAATTCCCCATGGCTAAACCATTGGGCCAACTTTTCGATGATTTCTTGGCGATGGTCTTCCTCATTGTTAAATTCAACGACGGTTTCACCGCTCACTTCCAATTCACACAACGGATCCATTGAGCGAACGAAGCGGAACATTCGGGCGGTCTCTAACGAGTCTCGCAACAGGCTCAAATAACTGATTGCGTCGTGACGGGCACCTTCTTGGTAGTCATCGATGGCACAGTCTGCCGTGAGTACGCCTTGAACAACGATGAAATTGCGTTCCTTGATCTTGGCTCGATCTTCTTCGGGAATTTGGTCAATGGGATGAATGACGCAAAGATCGCCGAAACGGGTTCCCATCCAAACGCAGACCTTTTCACCTTCCAATTCGGTTGACGGAAGCCAATCAACGTGATGAATACCGCCGGAAAGGTGAACGACATGATGGTTTTTCACCTTGAAAGGATCTTCTTCATTCAATACACGAATCGGTTCGAGTCGGTAGTACGGCATGTTTTCCGGATCTTTCGTTTCGACGTATCTCACCAGTGTCGGAATCAAAACGACTTGAGCCGTGATGATGTCTCCGTACAAAAGGCTCGGCAATACATCACTGTGATGCAATTCCATCGGAATGGGTTGATTGATCGGGTTGGTCGGTTCTACCCAAACACGCGTTTGGGCGTAGTCGTTGAGCGTGTGATATTTGGGTTGGGTGGTAACACGGACCTGCCAAATACTGTCGCTTGCATGGCCGATGGAATGACCGGCGAGTCGCCCGTTCAAAGGATTGTCATTTTTATCCCAAGCATCGGAAAACATGGCTTCCGAATATTCCCAATGATTGAAATTACCGTAGCGATAGTCTGTGCAATAGCCATGAAAAATGAGATTTGGCTTTTCCATTCGCTCGTTAATGTCGTGAACGGTGAGCTTGGAGGGGAGAGAAGATTGGTTTGTCATACTGACTCCGTTTGATAAATGGAGACAGCGTTCGTGGATTTTCAGAAAAAAGCGGAAATGAAAAACGAACGCTTTAGCAGCATCTTTTACGTGCCCTGCAAGTTGCTCCTTAAATCGGCACGGTCGATTTCTTGTTCGACACTGACATTCTATAGCCGTGTGCGACCAAACCTGACGCATAGGCGTTTTAGGATTCTAGACATCCAATGAATTTGTCTGAAGGGAATCTCATGTCTAGTGTTTACGGTTGGAAAAACCAATGCTTTGCGCCGGATCACCCGGCAATCGCTCATGTTCAGAAAATCGTGAAAAATCTCCGAATCGATGAGGAGAATCAAAGAGTCCGATGGGCTACCGGTTTATCGCTAGGGGAGGTCTTTTTGGCCCTTTGGGATGAAATTCCGCTCAAGGACGTGGCCGATGAGCATGCCCGAAGGTGCGCCTATTATCGAAAACAACTCAACGAGCATTTTTCGATGCCGAATGGGATTCTCGAGCTTAAGCGCGAAGGAATTGATTTGGTCGAGGAATTTTTACGCAAAGCCGGTTATCAAAAGGGCGAGGTGCTTGGGTTTTACGATGAAGAAAGTCATCAAAAGCGTCAAAAGAACAAAGCGCTTTTTGATGACGCCGTCGATTGGGTCAGGCGCTTAGCCAACCAGGGCGACCCTCGTGCTCAATTCTTCTACGGGTCGTTATTTCATTTCTATGATATCGAGATCGATTGGGAACATCATGCTTACTGGACCGTCAAAGCGGCTTTGCAAGGTCACTACGGAGCGATCTTCGATTTAGGGTCGCTCATTTTCGAGGGGCTGTTACCCGGATGGAAACGTCATCTCGGACGCCGTTGTTGGGAATTATTATGTGAGGAAAACATCGATATCGTTCGCTATGCGCTAAAGTTACACCAAGATATGCGCTTCCTCATCATCCGTAAATTGTTAAAGGTTTGGTTATACATCCGCCCGGAAAATCGACTCGAGAAAAAAGCTCAAGCCCAGGATGTCGATTCGACGGTGCTCTATCAGCTTTACGACAAATACCGCTCGAGTTGGTCGAAGTTTTATGATCCTGAAAAAGCACTCTATTACTTAAAGCGTTGGATCGGTCCAAGTCAGTCCGCTAGCGTGGAATTGGCCGATCATTATTACTATGGGGATATCGTACCGAGAAATTTTCAAAATGCGGTGTCTTTATATGCAAGGGCAGCTCGAGAGCCATATGGTTATGCGGCTTCTGAACGTTTAGCTGTCCTCTACTATGAAGGTGTTGCCGTGCCTCGAGATTTGGAAAAATCACTCGACTATTTTCTTCTTGCCATTAAAAACAATAGCCATACGGCGGAAGATCAAATCGAGTACCTGATTCGCGAACGAGTCTTCCCGGAATCCGCCAGAGCGCTTGTCCGGCAGACGAAAGACGCTTTGCATCGAAACGATTACCAATCAAGATACATTCGCTAGCACATACTGCGCTCCAAGCGCTCGGCTCATGTAGAAATGCATGAGCTTTTTTCTTCTCAAGCGAATTTTGCACCGACTCATTTTTTTGAAGTCTGATTTTTGGTGCGACAGATTTTGTCGTACTGCCGTGGATAATCGAAGCGAAAAGACCTTTTGGTCTTCTAGGTGTGTAGTGAAACCTACACAGTGAGAGAGGTTATGAAGTTCGGTGAATTCGTTCGAAGTGAAAGAGAAAAGCGACAAGACCTGATCGATGCTCGCCACTACTCTTTGCGTAGTGTGGCCAATCGTGTCGGTCTTGAGCCCTCGTACCTTTCCAAGATTGAGCGAGATATTTTTCCGCCTCCTTCGGAAGTCGCCATCGTTCGCATCGCCCATGATTTGGGGCTTGATGCGGATGTGCTCTTGGCCATGGCCGGGAAACTTTCCAGCGAACTTCAGCAAATCATCATGCAACGCCCGCAGCTTTTCGGTCAGTTGCTTCGCGAACTTAAATCCATGCCCGATCATGCCATTTTGCGTATCGCTCGCGAGATCGAAGACGGGGATTGGTAAGGAGCTCATCCATGGTTGAAATCAAAAATAACGGAACCTTACGTTTTTCCTTTCCCGAAGTCCATCGTGATGCGATTCTAGAAATCGATCTTAAGCGTACGCTTCGCGTTCCCGACGACGGACGTTTGAATCTGTTGCCGCCCAATCTCGGAACGTTTGAAATGGTTCATGTCCGTGATTATTCCCGTCGTGTGCCCGATGAGTGGGTCAAGCATGGCGGTGTGATGTTGCCGATGTTTCAATCCGAAGCGATGTGGATCCGATTCCACAGTCTTCGTCAGTATCCGTTTGCCATCAAAGTGGCCAGCGGTAAATGTTGTGCATTGACGGGCGAAAGTTGGACTGACGGTCTGACTAAAGGCGAAAGCATTTCGAACGGTGTCGTCACCAATCTTCAAAACTACCTCTGGGTCCCGAAACAACCGTGGTTAGACGGGTTCAACACCGGTAACGGTGAAATCCGTCAATTCGTGGCCGAACCCATGGGAGAGGGGATCACGGTTGAAGAGCAATTGACGGGTCAAGCAAAAAACGGTGGCTTACAAATCCAAGTCTTTCCTTTAAAGCGTGAACTTTGGCTTGAACATTTAGAAGCCGAGCGTCAAAAAGC
>JAGCMT010000112.1 GCA_017646335.1 Burkholderiaceae bacterium | reverse complement strand
GCGATCTCGACCAATTTCTTGATCTCGTGACGAGCGGTGCCTTGGGCGGCATCGACCTTATTGACCAAGGACTGGGCGCTCCCCACGCGAGCGGAACGGTCACGATTGTCCCAAAGGGTGAAGTTCACGCCGATACCGGCCACCCAATCAGGTTCCGAGATCGTCAAGTAATGCTTGATGAAGTTGTATTGACCGAAGAGATAGACCTGCGGATGGTAGGCACTCTTGGCGGCACGAACGCCTTGGAGCGCTTGATCGCGTTGGGCTTCGATCGCCTTTAAGACCGGGTTGTGGTTCAAGGCTTTGGTTTGCCATTCGATCAAAGGCTCGAGGTTTTTGACCACGAACATTGGGGTGTCCAAGGCGCCCACGTTTTCTTCACGCAAGAGATCGGCCAATTCCGTTTCAGCGATCTTTCGGTCCGTTTGGGCGCCGATCAATTCACGGTGTGCGGTGTCACGATTGACTTGGGCACTCATGCGTTCGATCTTGGCGATCATGCCGGCTTTCTCAAAGCGTTTGGCACGATGAAGATCACGCTCTTGTTGCGTGAGCATGTCAGAACGAAGCTTTTCCACACTGCGAGCCAATTGCACGCCGAAATACTTTTGGGCCAATTGTGCGTCGAGCTTTTCGATTGCACCGTCATGTTCGGCTTGGGCCTTACGAAGACCGGCGCGAGCGGCGGTTTGCTTGGCACTGATTGCGCCGCCCGTGTAAAGGGGCCACATCATTTCGACCGAGGCTCGCGGACCGGAGATATCTTCTTCGAAGGCGATCTTCAATTCATTGGGGATCCGTTGGGCGACGCCTTGAAGGGCGCCGCTGATCGTGGGCTTCAAACCGTCGAGAATCGGCGGGATGTGTCCGACGATGCCGGAAATCACATTGGATTTCACGCCGTCCAAACCATAGGCCAAATTAATGTCTTTGCGACCTTCGACTTGCTTGGCGTTTAACGTGATCTTCGGGCCGTTTAAGGCATCGGCGTCTTTGATTTGATAGCGCTGATTTTCAATGTCCGCTGCCGACATCTTCAACACGTCGGCTCGCTCTTGCATGAGCGCACGCGCTTGACCGAATGCCAAACCATCGGCTTGGGCGGCCAAGGGCATCGTCAATGCCATGATGAGCGCAGGGATTAAACGTAATTTCATGATGGGAAAATGTTCTGAATTCGGATCCGTAGCTAGCATTGTAGGTCATCCGAACGGATGAGGTGAAGAGGTGCATCAAATATGCACGGAAATTACGATTTTTCGTTGATTTTTTACAGTGTTCTTCGTCTCTTTTTTACCAATGACGACTCTAAAGATTAACTTGAGACCTGTAGCGCTTGGCGCTACAATTTTATGAGTGAAGGAAGTTCGGAGAGGCACTTATGAAAATGGCAAATCCTCCTCATCCCGGAGAACTGATTTTGGTGGCTCTTAATGGCGAGAGTGTGACGGAGGCTGCTCGCTGTATGGGCATTTCTCGTTGTTCATTGTCTCGCGTCATCAATGGTAAAGCAGCTGTCAGTGCGGATATGGCTTATCGCCTTTGTAAATATTTAGGTAGCACTACGGATATTTGGCTTAACTTACAAACACAATACGATGTTTGGCTAGTCGAAAATCGCCCCGAGCAGCCGAAGATCATCCCGCGCTCCGCCGTGTCCACTCAATCTACTATGAAGTAAAGAATCGAGAGGTTTTGTAATGTATAACTTCGACCAAGTCATCGACCGATTCCACACCAATGCGTTAAACACGGACGGTTTCCGTGGCTATATCTTTAAGGCGGGTCCCGAGAAAGTATTTCCCTATAAAGACGAAGAATTCATTCGCATGTGGGTTGCCGACATGGAGTTTGCGGTCGCTCCTGAGATTCAAGCTGCGCTTCACGCTCGCATCGATCGTCAGATTTTCGGTTACACCGGTATCTATGACGACGAGTACTACAAGATTTTCAGTAAGTGGTGCCAAGACCATTACGACTGGACGTTCGAAAAAGAAGAGTTGTGCTATTCGCCGGGCATCATTCCGGCCCTCTATCAAATCGCCGAACTTCTTTGCTTGCCAGAAGAAAAGACCATTTTGAATACGCCAGCCTATGCGTTTTTCGTGCATACGGCAACCTACGCGGGCGTTGATGTGTTGCATTCGCCTTTGATCCGCAACGAAAAGGGTGAGTACAGCTTGGACTTTGAGAACTTCGAAGCGCAGTGCGCTCATCCGCAAGCCAAACTCGTCTTCTGGTGCAATCCGCAAAATCCGACGGGTCGTATG
>JAGCMT010000111.1 GCA_017646335.1 Burkholderiaceae bacterium | reverse complement strand
TATCGATGCCGTCTCCGTGATGGAGCTCACGATCGATCACCTCTCGGGCAAAGAGGCTCTCGAACTCAAGAAAGCGCGACAAAGCTAAAATGACAAAAAACCACCTTTCGGTGGTTTTTGCATTTTGGATTCGACTTAACCCTTCACGCACAACACTTGCTTGAGAGTGTGCACAGTTTCCGTCAAATCGGTTTGATTAGCCATCACGTCCTCAATACGTTTGTAAGCACCGGGAATCTCGTCGATCACCCCTTTGTCCTGACGACAAACGACGCCCTCGGTTTGACGGCGAAGATCCTCAACACTAAATGCCTTTTGCGCTTGTGTACGACTCATTTTTCGGCCTGCACCGTGAGACGAGCTATTGAACGATTCCGCATTACCCAAACCGCGAACTAAATAAGAACGCGTTCCCATACTTCCCGGAATAATGCCCATTTCTCCGGCCTGAGCTCGGATCGCACCTTTCCGAGTCACCCAAACTTTCTCACCGAAGTGCTCTTCTTTTTCCACGTAATTGTGATGACAATTGATCACTTCACCGTCAAGTTGGATACCCGGCCAAATATCAGCCAACGACTTCATCACATCGGCCAAAATCTCTTGGCGGTTGACAAAAGCATAACGTTGAGCCCAAGCGGTCGCCAACATATAGTTCTCAAAATCGCGTGTTCCCTCACGGAAAGAGGCTAAATTCCAATCCGGCAACTCCACCCCCGCGGCTTGTGCCAGCGCTTTGGCTTTGCGAATAAAGAAAGAGGCCATCACATTGCCCGGACCGCGAGAGCCCGTGTGCAACATCACCCACAAATCATCGTTTTCGTCGGCACTTAATTCAATGAAGTGATTACCACCGCCCAAACTTCCCATTTCATTGGTCCAATGGCGAGACTTCATGTCGCTTAATACCTTGGGCTCACGGGACAACAACTCATTTAAATCGTCCTCAAACAAACGACAGGCATCCCAGTGGATATTCTTGTCTTTATGCTGTTGGAAACCGACCGGTGTACGACGAAGAATCGACTTCATCGCCTCGCCCAAACTTTTCGTATCGGTATCGCCACGGCGCAAGTTCGTTTTAGCCGCTAACATCCCGCAACCGATATCCACACCAACCGCGGCCGGAATCACTGCCTCACGCGTTGCAATCACACTACCGATTGTTGCGCCCATGCCCACATGCACGTCCGGCATGGCCGCCACGTGATGAAATACAAAAGGCAAACGAGCAACATTTTTCAACTGTTCGATCGAACCGACATCCACATCATCGGTCCAAATTTTGACGGGAACAGCTCCCGTATCCGAAATGACTTTACAAATGGTCATGATTATTACTCCTTATCGACTTTCATTATCACCCATTTCACGTCAAATCATGACGCAGTAACACCCTATTTCTCACTCAAAAACTTCCGAAATTCGAAAATCAAGGCAAAAACACAATATCTATCGATCGTTTTATTCTTTTACATATATTTTGTGGAAAATCACATAAACAGGGATAGCTTTTTGTAAGGGTTTTCGATAAAGTTATCAGTAGATATGATTTTTTTGATGTCCTTATCGACGATCGTTCGTTTGTGCCCATAGGCTACGACTTCTATCGCTCGATCTCCAGTTTAGAAGGTACCTTTTATGAAGATCATTGTCCCTGTTGACGGCAGCGTCTATAGCAACAACGCCGTTTCTTTCATTACTCACCGAACATCCCTTATCGGGAAAAATCCCACGATTGTGTTGGTCAATGTACAACCGCATTTGCCCGCTCGCGCATTGGGATTGGCCTCGCCGGAAACCTTACAAATTTTCTACAAAGAAGAATTCGATAAAACGTTAGGCAGTGCTCGCGAAATTCTTCAAAAAGCCGGTATGAAATATGAAGAGGTCACACTCGTGGGCAACCCGGCCGACATGATCGCTCAAGAGGCTGAAAAGCGTAATGCCGATTTAATCGTGATGGGCTCTCACGGCCACACGGCCATGGAAGGTCTTCTTTTCGGTTCCGTCACCAATGGGGTGTTGGCTCAAACGAAAACGCCGGTGTTGATGTTACGCGGCCAAGAAGTTCCGCACGTCGATCACCTAAAAGTGGGTGTCGCCGTTGACGGTTCGGAATTCAGCACAAAAGCAGTGAAATACATGCTCACACACCGTGCGCTTTTCGGCCAGGAAGCCGAATATGAAGTGATCAGCGCCGTTTATGACGAGCCCAATATGTTCATGATGCCCGCACCGGGTCTTTCTTTGATGGGGTTAACCAAGGAAAAGCTCCAGCTCTTGCAACAAGAAAAATTTGCCATTGCCACCGAACCGACCAAACCGCTTTTTGAAGAGGCCGGCGTGAAAGCCAAGGAAGTGCTTCTGATTGGTAATCCGGGTGAAGAAATCGGTCAATATGCCGCTCGTACCGGTTTGGATGTCTTGGTTTTGGGCTCTCACGGTTACGGTCGTTTTATGTCAGCCGTTATGGGTTCGACAGCCATGCGTATTGCTCACGCAAGCAACGTACCGTTATTGATCGTTCGAAATTGATTAATCGCTCGAAATAAATTTCGAGTTAGATGAGAAAGCTGGCATTCGTTGAAAAACGAGTGCCTCTTTTTTGCAGGGAAATTTAGGCAATAAAAAATCCTGATCAGTTCAATTACTGTCAGGATCATTTGGTGCCCGGGGAGAGACTCGAACTCTCACGGCTCATCACCGGTGGATTTTGAATCCACTGCGTCTACCATTCCGCCACCCGGGCACAACCAAATTTTTACTCCACAACGAACACCGCACCAAGATTTTGGTGCCCGGGGAGAGACTCGAACTCTCACGGCTCATCACCGGTGGATTTTGAATCCACTGCGTCTACCATTCCGCCACCCGGGCATTTCAAATTGTGGTGCGCGGCACAGGGTTCGAACCTGTGACCCCTGCCGTGTGAAGGCAGTGCTCTACCGCTGAGCTAGCCGCGCGTTCTCAATTGCGAGAAGGAGAATTATACGCAACTAAACTCTCTTGTCAAATCTTTTTGAAAAATTTAACGCTTGAAGATGAAGTATACCGCACCTACCATACAAAGTGCAGCCCAAAGATAATTTAATCGTAAAGGTTCCTTCATAAAAAGCACCATGAAGGGTACGAAAATCGTCAAAGAAAGCACTTCTTGCAAGATTTTTAACTGTGCGACACTCATTGCCGTGTAACCGATACGGTTAGCCGGAATCATGAAAAGGTATTCAAAAAAGGCAATTGCCCAACTAATGACCACCGTCATGATCCAGGTACGCGGACCGCCAATCTTCAAATGACCGTACCAAGCACACAACATCACCGTATTAGAGATCGACAACAAAATAATCGTCTGTACGATCACCGGCATTTGCGTAAACCAAGAAAACACGTTTTACTCCTAGTCCAACGGACGGATCATTTGATCGGCAACCGTCGGCAATAAATCTTTCACGCGGCCCTTATGAACAATCTCGACCGTATCATCGATATCGGCCATGGGCACCAATACAAAAGCTCGTTCATGCATGCGCGGATGCGGCAAAATCAACGTTTCGCTTGCCATCTCCACATCGCCATAAAGCAGCAAATCCAAATCCATCGTACGAGGCGCATTGTGAATGCCCGCAGGGCGCTTACGACCGAAATCTTTTTCAATCGTCAATAACGTTTGTAAAAGCGCCTCCGGCTCAATCGTCGTCTCAATTCGAATCACCGCATTGGTATAGTCCGGGCCGCTCGAATCAATCGGCGCCGTACTATAAAAGCGAGAACGAGCGGTAACGGAAATCCCCTCTACGGCATCGATCACTTCAATGACTTCCGGCAAAGCCTTCAACGGATCGCCCAAATTGGCTCCCAGTGCAACAAAAGCGGTCGTCATTGTGCGTTCTCCTCCCGAGCCTTATTACGAACCACACGGCGACGTCCCTTCCAAGACGAACGACGACGGCGCTTCGGTTTATCCTTGTCGGCGGATTTGGTTTCAATCAATGCAAAAGGAACGTCTTCATCAAACTCGTGATCGACAAGATTTTCGATATCTCGAACTTCTTGCCAAGAATCGGCTTCCTGCATCAATTGCTTTTTGATTTGAGCCTTGCTCGGCTTTTTCGGCTCACCGCGACGCGTCTTTCGAGACTGTTGATTCTTTTCGGCTTCGATACGAATCATTTCCAAACGCGTCTCTTCATCGACTTCTTGGAACTTCGTCCACCATTGAACAATCTCAAGATCGACAAAGCCCAATTGACTACGCAAAAGCATAAAGTCATAGCCGGCTCGGAACTTCGGAATGTTCAGCAACCCCAAAGCCGATTTGCTCGAGCGACGCAACAATTTCAACTGCAACAACCAAATCGTTTGAATGTCTTCTACGTAACGATGTTGGATTGCCAAACGCTCACCTTGCTTCTTCAAGACCGTACGAGCCGCTTCGATCATGGCCATCATCTGACCTTCGCCGCGAGCCAAACGCTCTTCAAATTGGCGATGAGTCAAGGGCCATAAAAGCGTTGCAAACAAGAACGAGGGCGAGACCTTCTTACCGATTCCGATACGCTCGTCCGTACGCTTCATTGCGTGAATTAAGAATTTTTCACCATTGGGTTCCTTCAATGCGACATCCAATAAGGGCAACACATTGCGATCCAAATTGAGTTCGCGAAGTTTTTCCATGCACAAGCATGCCTCACCGCACGTGAGAAGCTTCATCGCTTCATCAAACAAACGAGCTTCGGGAACATTCCCCAAAAGGTGAGCTTGCTTAGCAATCGGAGCCAAGGTGGCCGGATCAACTTCAAAATGCAATTTGGAAGCGATACGAACAGCACGAAGCATACGAACCGGGTCTTCACGATAACGATCATAAGGATCGCCAATCATACGAACCGTGCGATTTTCAATGTCTTGCATACCGTTGTGATAATCAATCACTTCTTCGGTACTCGGGTCGTAGTACAGCGCATTGATCGTAAAGTCACGGCGAGCGGCATCTTCCCACATCTCACCGAACACATTGTCGTCAACGACACGACCGGAACGATCCTTTTGAACCCCCTCGTGAGAGAGCGCACGGAACGTAGAACATTCGATGATTTCACGACCGAACATCACGTGCACCAAGCGGAAGCGGCGACCGATGATAATCGCACGACGTTGGCAACGCTTAATTTGTTCGGGAGTGGCATTGGTGACAACGTCAAAGTCTTTAGGCGTCACGCCCAACAAAAGATCACGTACGGCACCCCCCACCACATAGGCCTCATAACCTGCAGCTTGGAGATTCTCACACGTACTAAGTGCCTCACGGCTGACTTGACGACGATCGATCCCGTGTTCATCACGCGTGATGACACGAGGTTTTTTGATTTCCGGCTTTTTTTTGAAACCCCAAAGATTACGCGTGTAATCAATGATGTTTTTGAACATGTTTTATCCTCTAAGAGTAGGCTGCGCCAGGCTCCCAACTTAGGGTCTCTCATCGATCCTTAGAAGATCTCAATGATCGACCAGCCCCTTTTTTGCGCTTGTTCTTTTAATTGGGGATCGGGATTGGTTGCAACAACTCGGCCGTTGGCCGAATGGACGAATTCTAACAAGGGAAGATCGTTCATGGAGTCCGTATAAAAAACAAACGCCTCCAAATCTTCAACACAAACACCCATTTTTTCTAAAAAGGCTTCGATTTGGGTGATTTTGTGTGCACTAAAGCAATAACCACCGACATGCTTACCGGTCATTTCACCCGCCTCATCGACTTCAGGGCGAGATGCCAACAGATGCGAAATACCAAAAATCTTGGCAATCGGTTCACTCACGAAGCCTTGAGTGCCGGTTGCCAAAACGACTTCATAGCCTTGATCAAGCTTGTCTTGGACCAATTGCTTGGCCGCCGGCTTAACATGCGGAAGAACGACTTCATCGATAAAACGGGCCATCCATCGATCAAGATCGGCTCGAGCAAAGCGAGCCAAGACGCCCATATGGAATTCGACAAAGGACACCACGTCAAAGCGTCCTTCTTTGTATTCAACGGCAAACTGATCTTGGCGGGCAACTTCAGCACGTAAATCCTCGCCACTGACATCACCCAAAAAATGAACCCACTGATGTCCCGCATCAATGGGCAATAGCGTTCCGTCCAAATCAAAAACTGCCAATTTCATCGAGAGATCATCCTGCTTTGTTTTTGAGCCAACGTTTCAAAGCCGGCACCGTAATCGCCCCCTTTTTCATCACAAAGAGCTCACGATCCATTTCAGAGATGACCGCGGAAAGCTCTTTGATATCACGAGGCAAATAGGTTTGCATCCATTGTTCAGCCTCGGGTGTCACTTCGATACCACGAGCTTTCGCTTGCTCTGTCAATGCTTGCCACATCTGCCCGGCAATGGGCTTGACTTGGTAAACAGGGCCCCACGTTAAGCGAGTACAGATATCAGGGCGAACAAAATGCTCGGCGGGCGAGCGACGACCGGTCGTCAAAAGCGTCGTCCCCGGATGACTGCGTACATCGTTCATTAACGCAAACAAACGATCCAAGCCCTCTTCGGACAACGTATCGACATCGTCGACCACATAATGCGTACAAAATTCATTAAAACTCGGCACCCCCTCTTCAATGGGAGCGACGGCTTGAGCCAAATGACTTTTACCGACACCGGATTCGCCCCAGATGTAAACGAACTGAGGCATCGACGTTGTCAACATACGTTGCAAAGTCGCCAAAAGCTCACCGTTTTCCCCTTCGATGAAATTCGAAAGAGACGGTGCGGGAGCCATTGCGATGTCAAGGGGAAGTTGTTCGTTAAACATTGAGTACGAAAATGGTCTAAGCCTTGCTAGAATAAGGGGATTAAGTTTTGTTTTTTTGATTTTACTATTTAGTTAGGTTTAATACTCATCATGACTCAACTTTCTTACGCTGCTGCTGGTGTTGACATCGACGCCGGTGACGAACTCGTTGAACGCATCAAGCCCTTGGCCAAGCGCACGATGATCCCTGGTGTTATGTCCAGCGTGGGCGGTTTCGGCGCCATGTTCGAAATCTCCAAGGAATACAAGAACCCCGTGCTCGTGACCGGTACTGACGGCGTTGGCACGAAGTTGAAGTTGGCTTTCACCTTGGGTCGCCACGACACGGTCGGTCAAGACTTAGTCGGTATGAGCGTTAACGACATTTTGGTCCAAGGCGCTAAGAGCCTCTTCTTCTTGGACTATTATGCTTGCGGCAAGCTCGACGTCGACGTGGCTGAACGCGTGGTCGCCGGTGTTGCTCGCGGTTGTGAATTGGCCGGTTGCGCATTGATCGGCGGTGAAACGGCTGAAATGCCGGGCATGTATCCGGAAGGCGAATACGACTTGGCCGGTTTCGCTGTCGGTATCGTTGAAAAGGAAGAAGCCATCGACGGCAAGAGCATCAAGGCCGGTGACGTCGTGTTGGGCTTGGCTTCCAGCGGTCCGCACTCCAACGGTTTCTCCTTGATCCGTAAGGTTGTTGAAGTGACGAATACGCCGTGGGATATGCCGTTGGACGGTCGCACGTTGGCTGACTGCGTGATGGAACCGACGCGCATTTACGTCAAGCAAGTCTTGAACGTGATGAAGTCCGTTACGATCAAGGGTATGGCTCACATCACGGGCGGCGGTATCGTTGAAAACGTGCCCCGTATCTTGCCGGAAACGACGCAAGCCGTTATCCACGCCGATTCTTGGACGCGTCCCGCAGTCTTTGATTGGTTGCAACAAGCCGGTAACATCGATGCACACGAAATGCATCGCGTGTTCAACAACGGTATCGGTATGGTCGTGATCGTTGCTGCTGAAGACGCAGAACGCGCAATGGCCGCATTCGAAGCTGAAGGCGAAAAGGTCTTCAAGCTCGGCGAAATCGTTGAACGTGCTGAAGGCGCTCACGGTTGCGTTGTGATCTAATCGATTAGATCCCATTATCAAAATGGCGATGAGACGTTAAAGTCCATCGCCATTTTTTTACCACGAAAAAAGCCGATCATTGATCGGCTTTTGCGTGTGAAATCGATTAGTCGATATCTTCGAATTGAGAGTCGCGCAAGAGGTGGATCGGGTGCTCATCGGCATACTTCGTCGACAAGAAGCCCCAGAACGTCCAACCCACAAACGTTGCCATCGAACCCCAGAACATTTCCACATAGCCCAAAGAAGAGATGGCGTAGAAGCTATAAATAGCACCAATCAAACCGAAGAACGTGTACTTACGCGTCTTCGCAACGGAAACATTGGCCATCTTCATGATCATCGGGATGGCAGCCATCGAGAGGATGAACGGAATCAAGTTCGTCACCACTGCCAAGTCGACCAACATATTGAACTGCTTGAGCAACGAGGGACTTGCCGTCATAAAGGTAAAGCCCGTTTGAATAAGCGTAATGATGATCAAGCCGAGAGCCGGAAAACCCCAACGGTTAACCTTGGAGAACACGGACGGGAAGAAACCTTCACGAGCGGACAATTGGAACACCTTGGCGATCGTGTACTGCCAGCTCAACGTGGAGCCCAAGCAAGAGAACACCAACATGGCCGTCACCACGTGACCGGCTTCCGGAGCGAACATATGAGCAAAGACCAAACCGAACGGTGCGTTGGAAGCGGCCAATTCTGCATTCGGGATGATACCGGCCATGATGTTCGTCGAAACGATACAAATAATGGCCACCGTACAGGTTGCCGTCATCACGGCAATCGGCACATTGCGTTCGGGATTGTCGACGTTGTCACAGTTCACGCAGGCACTTTCAAGACCCAAGAAGCACCACAACGTCATGGAGATGGAGGAGCTCACGGCGCTTGCAAACGGCTCGTTGTGCGGGTTCCAGCTTGCAACATACAAATCCGGATCGAACCAATACCAACCGATCACGGAAAGCGTCACCACCGGGGCAATCACACACCAAACGGCCACACCACTGATTTGACCGGTAATGCGAGCACCCAAGAAGCTCAACATAGAGCAAAGCCAAATAACAACCAAAGTCCAGCAACACGTCTCCACCGTCGACAATTCAACGTTAAAGAGGGTTGCACCGTAGCCCACACAGGTAATAGCGATGGCAATGTTGGCAAAAAGAAGCGACACAGCATAGGTGTAGTTGGCCATAAAGTGGCCGGACTTACCGAATGCGTATTCGGAATAACCACCCATCCCTTGCTTCTTACTGAAAAGACCGCACTTGGCAAAAGCGTAGGCCAAACACATGGAGCCCACAGCCGTCACAAGCCAAGAAAGAATGGAAATCGTACCCACTTGAGCCAACTCGGTCGGCAACAAAGCGATACTGGAACCCATCATGCTGATGGTGGTCAAAAGCGTCAACTGAGCCAAGCTCATTTTAGATCGATGCGGCATACGTCACCTAGTCTCCGTGAAGAGGGTTGCAAACCCCTCTTGGTTATCATTCCTTTGCAATTGGTTGAGGCAAAAAAGAACCGCCATTGTAGAGGAAAAGCGGTATAAATGAAAGGCGGTAACGTACTGAAAAAAAAGAAAAGGGATGCGAATTGCACCCCTTCGTTGAAAAAAACGCGTTTAGAGCTTCAAGACCAGATCACTCAAGAAGTAACTGAGGGTCCCGATCACGAAAACCGAGATAACGTTCAGCCAAAAACCGGCTCGAATCATTTCCGCAATCTTCAAACGACCCGTACCGAAAATAATGGCATTCGGAGGCGTTGCCACCGGCATCATGAAGGCAGCCGATGCACCGATCGCGGTCGTAAGCAATAACACTTCAGGACGCATGCCCATAGCCGGAGCCGCTGCTGCCAAAATCGGCAACATCGCAGCCGTCAAAGCCGTATTGGACGTCACTTCCGTTGCAAAGATCACCATGGTAGCCACACCAAGGATCATCACATATTCAGGCAAACTGGCCAATGCCACTGCTTGAGCACCGATCAAACCGGAACCACCCGTCGATTGGATTGCAGCAGCCATCGACAAACCACCGCCGAACAACAAGAGCACATCCCACGGAATGTCCTTACAGTCGTCCCAAGACAAGGCATGCACACCACGACGGAAATCGATCGGCAAAGCAAAAAGTGCCAAACCACAACCCATGGCAATGCCGGCATCAGTCAAGTTCTTCAACGGACGAACGCCGTCAGCCAACGTGATACCGCGGATTTGCGGACCGAAAACCCACAAAAGCACAGCCAAGGCAAACACAGCCAAAACGACCTTTTCGCCGCGCGACATGGCACCCAATTTCTTAAGTTCCTTTTGGACCCAATCCTTACCGCCCGGGATATCACCGATTTGATTGCGGAAAAGCACGCGATTGAGCAAGAACCACGTCAAGGGCAAAAGAATGACCATCACGGGCACACCGATCAACATCCAATCAAGCACGCTAACCGTCTGACCGTACGTTTGGCCAACAAAACGAACGAAAATACCATTCGGAGGCGAACCGATCACCGTTGCCATACCACCGATCGAAGCGGCGTAAGCCATACCAAGCAATAAGCCGACAGCGAAATTGTGTTCCTTCTGACGACTTTCACGGGTATGTTCAGGAATGGAGGCTCGTACAACGTTCAAAACAGCCAAAACAATCGGCACCATCATGGCAGCCGTTGCCGTATTGGAAACCCACATCGACAAGAACGCCGTTGCAATCATCACGCCGGCAGAAATTTGTGCCGGTTTAGTCCCGACAATCGAAATCGTCACCAAGGCGATGCGTCGATCCAAGTGCCATCGTTGGATGCCGGCAGCCAATAAAAAACCGCCTAAGAATAAGAAAATCGTATCACTGGCATACGGCGTGGTCGTTTGTGCCACGGTCGCCACACCCAAAATCGGGAAAAGGACCAACGGCAACATTGCCGTTGCGGCAATGGGGATCGTGTCGGAGAACCACCAAATGGCCATCCACAACACAACAGACAAGCAAGCTTTACCGGCGTGCGTAAAGGCTACCGGGTCACCGCTCGGACTGATATAAGAATCCGGGAAGAGAAAATAGACTAACGTGGCTAATAAAGGACCCGCCACAAGCGCGATTTGTTTAGAGCGCCGGGAAAAAGAACCGATTTGGACATGAGAGTCAAGCATCTTGAACCTCGCTTTCGTTTTTGTACTTCATAACGTCAGCCAAAAAACCAACGTATTGCTTTGTTTGCCCTTTCTCTTAAGGGAAAGTTTGGCAAAGAGGTTGCCGTCTATTGAAAAACAGGTAGACCATCCCCAATAAACGGCAACGGGTTAACCCCATAGTAACAAATTTTTTATTTTTCGTTGATAAAAAATTGATGAAATCTATGGTGTTTATTTGATTTCGCGATTGATCACTTCTTCGGCCGTGATCATCTTGACACCGGCCATCTTCATGTGGTCCATGGCGACTTCAAGGCTACCGTTCATGTCGATGCCACGCGTAGCGTCCGTCACCAAAAAAACTTCATAACCCAAATGAATGGCATCCAACGCCGTCCACATCACACAGAAGTCCGTTGCCAAACCGCAGATATAAAGGCGGTTGATAAAGCGATCTTCACAATAAGCATGGAAACCCGTATGCGTCTTGCGGTCCGCTTCGATAAAGCCGGAATAACTGTCGACATTCTTGTCGTTGCCCTTCAAAATGGCAATCACACGAGACATGGGCAAACGAAGACCCTTTGCCAAATCCGCACCGCTCGTACCTTCCACGCAGTGCGTCGGCCAAAGAATTTGCTCGCCGTAAGGCAATTCGATCTTGTCGCCGGGCTTTTTGCCTTCATGGTTTGCGGCAAAAGACACATGATCGGCACAGTGCCAATCTTGCGTCACGATGACGCGCTCAAACGTTTGAGCCATACGATTGATCGGCTCAATGATTTCGCTCGCCTTGGGCACGCCCAAAGCACCATCTTCCATAAAGTCGTTTTGAACGTCGACGACCACCAAAGCCGTAAATACCTTCACGGGCATTTTTATTCTCCCAAAAGTTGTTCGTACTGCTCGACCAAATCGGCCATGATGGCAGCGGTCGAAAGAGCCTTGGCGCCTTGAGCGCCTTGACCCAACGGAATTTCTAATAAATCGATTCGATTTTGTGCGCTTGCCGCCTCATAAATCGAAGAAAGTGCAGCCAATTGACCCGGATAGGTCGCCGTCGGCAACTCCGCGTCGGCCAACGCTTGCGACAAACCGGTCTCCAACACACGCGTCATGCGACCCGTTCCGCGATCAATCACTCGAGTCGTCGCATCATCAGCCCAAGCGATTTGAGCCTTGGCGGCTTCCCACAAAGCGGATTCATGACTGCGAAGCAAGAGGGAACCAATTTGAACGCCGCTTGCACCCAACATCATCGAGGCAATCATCGCTTGACCGCTCATGATGGCACCGGCGGCAACCACCGGCACATTTTGAGCCACGCGTACCGCAGGCGGCAACAATGCCATCAAGCCCACTTGGCTAGCTTCATGCGGATTTTCAAAATATTGACGCGGACCACCGGCTTCCCAACCTTGAGCAATGATGACTTGGCAACCGGCCACCTTCATCACCTTGGCTTCACGGGTGGAATTGACATTGCCCATCATGATCGTACCTTTCGCTTCAAGCGCCTCGGCAAACACCTCACGAGGACCGCCAAAACTAAAGCTCACGACCGGCACATCGGAAGCTAAAACGGCTTCAAATTGTTCTTCAAATGTCGGAATTGTTGCCACTTCATGCTTGGCGCCCAACTCCTCACGCAAAGGCTCCAACGCATCAAAAATCATTTGCGTGGATTCTGCCGTCGGCATTTCACGAGGCGGAACACGAAGATTGACGGCAAAAGGCTTGTCGGTCAATGCTCGCACTTCGGCGATTGCCTTCGTAATGGCATCGCCCGTCATCACGCCACAAGGTAAAGAACCCAAACCGCCGGCGTTACTCACAGCGGCCACCATCGCAGGCGTGGTCACACCCATCATTGGAGAGGCAATAATCGGATACTGAATCGACAATAAGGACGTGAGCTGTTGCGCACGATCTCGAATCTGTTTTTGTAAAGACATATCTCTCTAAATCTATTCGGTGAAAAAAGGGCTCGAACGCCCTCAACAATCATTCGCAAATCATTTTACCGAATGCAATGCCGTTCACCCGTATAATTGGGGCATTGAATTATTGTTGAAAGTCATCTATCTACGACTTTCACTGCATAGGAATCGCAAATTATGGCAAAACGAGTTGTGGTCGGCCTCTCGGGTGGTGTTGACTCCGCCGTGTCGGCTTATCTCCTCAAACAACAAGGCTACGATGTCATCGGTCTTTTTATGAAGAATTGGGAAGATGACGATGACAGCGAATATTGCTCCAGCCGTCAAGATTTTATTGACGCGGTGGCCGTAGCCGATACGGTCGGAATCGATATCGAAGCCGTCAATTTCGCCAAGGAATACAAAGACCGTGTGTTTGCAGACTTTTTGCGCGAATATTCGGCCGGTCGCACACCGAACCCCGATGTGCTCTGCAATGCGGAAATCAAATTCAAGGCTTTCCTTGATCACGCCATGAATATGGGCGCCGAGTTGATTGCTACGGGTCACTATGCTCGAGTGCGCAAGGCAGAAGACGGTCGTACGCAATTGCTTCGCGGTTTGGACGAAACGAAGGACCAAAGCTACTTCTTGCACCGTTTGACACAAGAACAAATTTCCAAAGCCATCTTCCCTGTTGGCGAATTGCGTAAAACGCAAGTTCGCCAAATTGCCGAAGAAATCGGCCTTCCCAACGCCAAGAAGAAAGACTCCACGGGTATCTGCTTTATCGGTGAACGCCCCTTCCGCGAATTCTTAAATCGTTATTTACCCACGAAACCGGGTCCCATGCGTACCACGGAAGGCAAGTTGGTCGGCGAACACATCGGTTTGGCTTTCTACACTTTGGGTCAACGCAAGGGTATTGGTGTCGGTGGCAGTAAGGACGGCAACGGCGAACCTTGGTTTGTCGCCAAAAAAGATATGGCAACCAATACGTTATGGATTGCCCAAGGGCACGATCATCCGTGGTTGCTCAGCCACCAATTGACGGCCGTAATGCCGAGCTGGGTTTCCGGCGAGGCCCCTGTTGCCGGTTCGGAGTTGACGGTGAAGACGCGTTATCGTCAAGTCGACGGCGCTTGTCGTGTCGCCCAATCCGATGGCGACGCATTCACGCTCGAGTTTGACGTCCCCCAATGGGCAGTGACCCCCGGCCAAAGTGCTGTCATTTACGACGGCGAAGTTTGCCTTGGCGGTGGCTTTATCGACAAAATCGATCAGCCCTAAACCAAACCGAAAAAAGCCGAGTTCACACAAGAACTCGGCTTTTTGCATTACATCGATCGTGACAATGGGGAACGCCTGCCTCGAAGCAAACCAATCCCCATCACGATAAACGTCACCCCCACCCCGGCAAAGAGCGGATTAAAAGGCATCACCACAAAGACGGGCAAAATAAATTCCGTCACCGGCCCCAGCACAATGGCCAGAATCGCCCAACGGGAATCAATTCGGTTCTTGAGCCACAATGCACAACAAAGCGGCGCAAAGACCACCGTACCACGTAACCCCATCGACAAGAATGCAAAATTCAAAATCACATCGGTCTCAAGCAACATGCAAGTGAATGCTGCCGTCAACAAAACCGCGACGATCAAAATACGAATTCGTCGGGAACGCGTCTCTGCATGAACCCACTTTCGTCCAAGGACTTGCACGATGTCGTTATTGATAATGGTAGAGATCCCCAATGCAAGACCGGCGCCACTGCCGACCACTGTCACAAAAAGCGTCCCTAAAATCACACCGCTCAAAAGTTCCGGCATCTGTAAAAGCACGAATTGCGTCAGTGCCGTTTTCGGAACGATATCGGGATAGTGAGCTCG
This sequence comes from Burkholderiaceae bacterium, assembly GCA_017646335.1. GTDB lineage: Bacteria > Pseudomonadota > Gammaproteobacteria > Burkholderiales > Burkholderiaceae_F > Aphodousia. The sequence continues at coordinate 43,114 of JAGCMT010000111.1, read as the reverse complement.
CATATATAGCCCCACCAAAATTCCCAACGCACCGATGATCGGAATCAAAAGCGCACTGCCAATCGTCCCCCAACGTGCGACACGGTCAGACTTGGCGGCGCAAATAGCCTGAGCATAGATCTGCGTCGTCGTGATGCCGATAATCATAGCCATACAAGAACCGATCTCACGGCTGACACCTCGACCGAATACATTGAGGTAGTCCTCACCATTGGGCGTTTCTAGCGCATTTACCATCGCCACAAAGCCGTCAAAGCCTCCGGTCATCTTCAGAACCAACACGCCACAAAGGATCATTGAAGAGTAAACCAGCGCTAGCTTAACCATCCCAACAAGACCGGCGCCACGAGTCCCCCCGAAGACCACATAAATGATCATGAAGAGAGCAGCCCCCAAAAGGGACCAAGACATCGACACTTCTGGGAAAATGACGGCAATAACGGACGTTGCCGCAATCAATTGACAAAGAATACTAATGAAGGTGCCCGATGCACTCATAACCGAGGCCATCATGCCGGCGCGCTCACCGTACTCTTGAGAGATGAGCCCCATAATGGTGCGACCTTCGCCTCTTCGGAACGGAATCGCAAAAAAGAGGGCTAAAATCACCACGGCGATGGCGCATCCCATACAGAACCACCAAGCGCAAGCTCCATACAAGAAGGCTAACTGAGCCGTCCCGATCGTACACGACCCGCCGATGATGGTCCCCAGGATCACACCACCCAATAAAACTGATCCCATGTCCCCTTTTTGTTTGTGAGTACCGGAATACAAAGCCGCCACCACAATCAAGAGAACACTGATCAACAAACCGACAAAAATCATAATTCCAACTTCGACATCGTCACCCGATATCGCAAAAATCACTATCGAGAATCTTACTCTTTGACGACTAAAAATTGACGAATTTGCAATGAAGCACTACTGTTTAGCTTGATTCTATGGAAATACATCTATGGCTTGTGATTGTTGTGGAGGCGGTCAAACGCCTCCGATTCCCGATATCAGTCAAAAATTGGTCATCGCCGGCCTTTTGTGGTTAGCGATCTTTTGGGCATGGCCGGATTTCATTGCCTGGGTGCTGTATGAATTGATGCCCCTGTCTCAAGAAGCCACCTGGGTCCAAATGATCCACTCAACGCTTTATTGCAGTGGCGTTTATCTTTTATTGCTATGTGCAATGACATTTGTTGTCTGTTGGCTACAAGTCAGCATTCATCTCAGCACGATTCGAAATCGCTTAAACAGCACTTCGAACACTTTTGTGCAGATTGCTTACACCACCGTTTATGGCGCCTTGATGCCTCGTGATGCCATCGAGACACAGGTACTCTTTCTCGGGCTTGGACGAATTAAAAAACCGAAAGCCGCGGCAACCGCCTACTTGGCAGCCAATCTTCTTTTTAACAAATGGATTGTGGCGGCTGTCTGGACAATTGCAGGGATGGAGATTGCACTCGGCTACGTCACCGTCGCTGCGATCGCCAGCATTGTCTCCGGCAGCCTGTGTAATACGACCGGATTGTCACTCATGATTCAAGCGGTTATGACCCTGCCCGCAGAAGAAACGCAAACGGTCGAAGAAACTCGACCGTGCATTCATGAACGTTACACCCAAAGCGTAGAACAAACCCGATCTACTCTGAAGAAATGGTCCCATTGGATCGTTTTCGGGTGTGTTGTTTTTGCAGTGTTTTTACAAGGCTCAATCGTCGGACACGTGACTGTCGTTGCTTGGACGTATTTCACCGCACGTTATTGGCTCAAAAAGGATCCGCTAACGCTTCAAAAGGTCATGAATCAACGCTCAACACAGCGCTTTTACCTTTACGTCATCACCGTTTTGACGACGGCGGGGTTGTTGGTCATGAGCGTTTCCTAGTAAAACCGATCAGGGATTAGAGGCTCGTAAAACAATTTGCGTGATTTCACTGGGAACACCGACTCGGCAAGCCATACTCGTCCAAAGACCGGTTCCGGGACTAACATAAAGTTGCGCACGATCGTTGACTCGGTACAAGCCCTCAACATAACCGCCATTAAAGAAAGCTACAAGAGGTTGAACCCATGCGATCAAACCGCCATGGGTGTGACCGGAAAGTTGCAAATCGATTCCATCAAGCTCATCAATACCCTTGGGTTGATGAGCCAACAAAATCACCGGCCCATTCGGGGCTTGAGCCAGAGCCTCATTCGCATTCGGTCCGGGCTCACCGAATCGTTTTGCTGCCCGATCAACCGTACCTGCAATCACCAAGCTAGCCTCGCCTTTACGAATGACGCGATGCTCATTTTCCAACATGGCAATACCGATCGAATTGAAATGGCGAACCCAACCGCCACCGCCGTGATAATGCTCATGATTGCCACTGACGGCCATCACCCCATCTTTTGCTGATAAACGGGCATACGGCTCAACTTCATTGGCGAGCTTTTGAACGCCTCCTTCAACCATATCGCCGGTAATCAAAACCAAATCGGCATCCAATGCATTGGTTTTATCAACAACCGATTCCAACCAAGGGCGCTTAAGCAACTGCCCGATGTGCAGATCCGTCAATTGCACGATGCGATAGCCGTCAAAAGCGGGATCCAAATTTTGAAGACGAACCTCGATTGTCTTAACGTCAGGCACTTTTAATGCCGAGTAAACACCCCAGGGGGCGAGAATGACGGAGGCTGCAATCAAACAAATTTTGAATTGCATCGAACTCATTGGCCATGCCACTTTCAGCCCCAACTTTTCCGCTCCTTTGCCGACACACCAAAGCACGTCTTTGAATACCAAAAAACAAATGAGCAACAAAAAAATGTTGTAAAGAGCCTCGCCCACCATCATGGCGAGAGCCGGTAGCGACGGATTAAAGGCGCCGGTACCAAAGAGCTGATAGAAAGTGAACTTTTGACTAATGAGCAAAAAGAACACGAACAGGAGAATCTTTTTCGAACGAGCAATGGGCATCCGCCACAGCAAACTGATGCTTAGGTAGACCATCAAAAACAATGAAAAAATGGACAAAAAATTCACGTTGTTTTCCCGTTGATTGCCGTTGCATTTTCATTGTACCAATGAAAAAAAGGGAGCTTCCCTTATGGAAAACTCCCCCATCATTCTTCGAATCGCCTCGATTAGAGAACCTTCGAAAGGAATGCCTTCGTACGTGCGTGTTGCGGGTTGCCGAAAATCTGATCCGGCGTACCTTCTTCCACAACGTTACCGCCGTCCATGAAGATCACGCGGTCGCCCACTTCACGAGCAAAGCCCATTTCGTGAGTCACCACGACCATCGTCATACCTTCGCCGGCCAATTGCTTCATCACGTCCAACACTTCCTTAACCATTTCGGGGTCAAGGGCAGAGGTCGGCTCGTCAAAGAGCAATGCTTTCGGGCGCATGGCCAAAGCGCGAGCAATAGCCACACGTTGCTTTTGACCTCCGGAAAGTTGGGACGGATATTGTTCTGCCTTGCTACGCAAACCAACCTTTTCCAAAAGGGTGTAGGCGATGTCTTCAGCATCTTCCTTTTTCATGCCACGAACTTGAATCGGAGCCAACGTGAGGTTTTGCAAAACCGTCATGTTTTCGAAAAGATTGAAGTGTTGGAAAACCATACCGACTTCAGCACGAATGCGGTCAATGTTCTTCTTATCGTCAATCTCTTCGCCGTCGATCAAAATATGACCGTCGGTCGGTTGCTCCAAGTGCGTGATCGAACGCAAAAGCGTACTCTTACCGGAACCGGACGGACCGATGATCACCACCACTTCCTTGGCCTTGATTTCCATATTGACGCACGGCAACACCACGTGATCGCCATAGGCCTTCTTTAAGTCTTTAATTACGATCATTTTTCTTAAACTTCTTTTCAAGGATTGCCACAAAACGCGTAATCGGGAGCGTCATGCACAAATAAAGCATGGCGACTGCCGTCCAGATTTCCATTGCACCGTAAGTACTTGCAATGACCACCTGGCCTTGACGCGTCAATTCTTCGAAACCGATGACGGACACCAAAGAGGAGTCCTTCAACATGGCGATAAATTCGTTACCAAGCGGCGGGATAATGCGCTTGAATGCTTGCGGAATGATGATGAAGCGCATCGTTTGGGTCCAATTCAAACCCAAAGAACGGCCGGCTTCCATTTGACCCTTATCGATCGATTGGATGCCGCCGCGGAAGATTTCTGCGATATAGGCGCTAGAGTTGATACTACAAGCAGCAATAGCGGCCACAAACGGATCGATACGCGTACCGATGATGAGCGGCAACGCGAAGTAGATCATGAAAATTTGCACCAAGAGCGGCGTACCGCGCAAAAAGTCCACATAGATCTTGGCAGGAATACGGATGATGGCCAATTGAGAGATTTCGGCAATGCCGACAAAAAGGCCCAACAACAAACCAAGACCCACGCTCAAGGCGGTGATTTGGAGCGTGACCCCAGCCCCTTGCAAAAGCAACGGGAAGGAATCGATGATTAATTGAAAGTCAAACATTTAAGTTCTCGTCCCCGGAAAGAGTATTTTTTTGCGAAATTCGATCAGATTGACCCATTTAAAAAGAAGGGGAAAAGCGTCGGCGTCCCTAATCCTTTCCCCTCCCTCAGTGAGAGCCATTACTTCGTGTTACCAAACCACTTTTGGTAGATCTTGTCGTATTCGCCGTTGGCCTTGATCGTTTCCAAACCCTTATTGAGTTCGGCAGCCAACTTTTGATTACGCTTGCTGACAGCGAAACCGTAGTATTCAGCTTCCAACACTTGCGGCAAAATCTTCACGGTGTCATCGTTGCGACGAGCCAAATAGAATTCCACGACGGGCTTATCGTTCAAAACGGCTTGGCAACCGCCGGACTTCAAATCCATGAAAGCTTCCGTCACGCTATTGAAAAGCGTCACATTGGCGTTCTTAATACGATTGGCCATCATGGCACCGGTCGTACCGATTTGTGCACAAATGCGCTTACCTTCCAAGTTAGCAACTTCCTTGATCGTGCCTTCATCCTTCTTATTGATAAGCACCACCAAACCGGATTGATAGTACGGTTCCGTGAACTTAACAGCGCGTTGACGTTGCGGCGTGATCGTCATGGCAGCAGCCACGGCATCGATCACATTCGTTTGCAAGGACGGAATCAAACCATCAAAACCCATGTTTTGAATCTTGACTTCATGACCGGCAGCCTTTGCGATTGCCTTGATCATATCGATGTCAAAACCCGTGATTTCGCGCTTTTCTTCATCCATGAACTCAAACGGAGCAAACGTAGCTTCCGTACCGACGTTCAACGTTGCAGCCGTAGCGCTCACACAGAGCGAGGCACCCAACAAGGCAGCCAAAATTTGTTTTTTCATTTGATCTCTCACTGTTTTTGAATTCTTTTCCACATGGCCCTTCGTGCCATGCCAATGCCTCATCATCACGACCCGGTGTCACTGACAACCTCCACAAACGATCGCCATCGTTTTGAGTCGGACAAAGACATTGGAGCGACAGTGTATTGATTCAAGTCATTGTGAAAAGACCAAAAAAGGCCCCAAACGGCCTTTCTTAATTCAGACTTATTACGAGAATATGTCGACAAAATAAAAACTACTATATATGCAACTATCAATCAAAAACAACATACATCTTGTATCTTCAAGGCCCATTTCTTCAAAATTCTTCCATTTCTAAAATCTGAGTAGCCTTTTTCGCACCCCGAGCCCGTCTTTAAGAGATATAAACGCTCTCAATCAACAATGAGAATTGTCCTTACAAAACAACATCTTACAAATTGCTCAAAATTATTCTCTGCTTCAACTCGGTATTTGTCGACTAAAAAAAAGTTTGCGCTAACGCAAACTTTTACTAAAAAAACAGGAATTTTAGGTAGTAACGCTAAGCAGATAACACCCCCCGCATCAAGAAGCGTCGACAAATTGTCGAGTTCGGTATCCACTATTTAGCGTTTAACGATCCAATGCATAATCGCATCCAAAACTTCATCGCCTTGAGCGACATTTTTCCCTTCTAACGAAGCAAAAACTGCATAGCGGGCGCCCTTAGGCGCTTGAACGATTCCGGCCATGGTCTTTACGCCACTCAATAAACCGGTCTTCATATGAGCAGAACCGTCGCTGAGGGGGCGATGCTTCATGGTTCCATCCAAGCCAGCCACGGGGAAGGAGGCAACCCATTCATGAGACCACGCAGAGCGAGCACCATAAGCCAAAAGGCTTGTCATGGCTGAGGCCGTCACTTGCGACTGACGAGACAACCCCGAACCGTTATCAACCGTAATGACACCAGCCTCCAACCCAACACGATCGGTCAACCAACGCTGCATCACGGCTCGCGCATCTTCATAGTCGATTGCCGTGCTCTTCTGAGGCAACGCTAAAGACAAAAAGAGGTGGCGGGCCAAAATGTTGTTGCTGAACTTATTGGTCAGGCGCACGGTGGTCGCCAAATCATCGGAAGCCGAATCAAAGAGCTTAACCGCCTTCACATTTTTCGCGCCGTCTACAACTTTCCCCTTCCAAACAATGCCCGCTTGTTTCATTTGAGCGGCAAAACTACGACTCAAATACGCATTGCGATCATTGACGACATAGGTCAAGCTTCGCTCGCCACAACCTTTGACGAACGTTCCTTTAAAAGTCGGCTTCAACGGATTGGAGACGTCGGCTTTTAACTGATTGCGCCATCCGCGACACCACCCCGATGCCAACGGCACGGTTTTCGGCAATTGGAGACCGGTCTGCAACGGCATGGCCGATACGTGAGCAACGCCGGCCGCTTCATCCGGAATGAATCGAACAACAACTGAGTTGAAATTGAAAAGGGCAGCATCGGCACCAAGGTTATAGGGGCGATGCGTTTGACCGTCAAAACTCTTGGCTTGAGCAGAAACAAAAAGCGAACGATCTACAATGACATTGCCTGTGATTTGACGAATACCCATCGCTTTGAGGGTATGCGTATCACGCCAAAGATGCTCGGCGACATAACGAGGATCGCCACCGCCGACAAAATACAGATTGCCTTTTAAGACGCCTTTTTGAATCGTGCCGTCATGATAAAAACCGGTCTTCCATTGAAACGCAGGCCCCAACGTCTCCAGTGCGGCCAAAGTCGTCACGATTTTCACGGAAGAGGCTGGCAAAACGGTCTTATCGGCTTGCCAAGCCAACACGCTTTTTGAGGTTCCCAAATCAAGCACGCTGACAGCCAATTGCTGACGATCGATTCCAAGACCGCTCAATGCCTTTTGAACTTCAACGGGCAAGTCAGAGGCTGCCATGGCAATTGTTGATGTCGCCAGAGCTCCCAAAATGCCGTTCAAAAGACAAGAAATGGAAAAACGTCGCATTTTTTTAACAAAAAGGTCTTGAAATTCAAAAAAACATCCCCATTTAATCCCTTAGTTATAAAAAGGGAAAGGAAGGTCGATACTCTTGAGGTATACTACCGAAATTTCCTTGAGACACAAAGCATTTTTTGATGCGCCCGTCTCAAACGTGAATCGATTTATCTAGATATCAGGAGACTTTTAAAATGCAAATTCGTCCGCTCCATGACCGTGTGATCGTTAAGCGCGTGGAAACTGAACGTATGACCGCTTCCGGCATCGTTCTCCCGGATAGCGCCGGTGAAAAGCCCGATCAAGGTGAAGTGTTGGCTGTGGGCCCCGGCAAGCGTGATGAAGCCGGCAAGTTGATCCCGATGGATGTGAAGGTCGGCGATCGCGTGATCTTCGGCAAGTACGCCGGTCAAACGGTTAAGTTCGAAGGCAAGGAATACCTCGTGATGCGCGAAGAAGACATCATGGGCGTTCTCGCTTAATTTCGTAAAGCTTTCAAAAAAGTAGATTGGAGAATTTAGACAATGTCCGCTAAGCAAGTGCTTTTTGGTGATGATGCTCGCGTCCGCATGGTTCGCGGTATCAACGTGTTGGCCAATGCAGTGAAGGTGACGCTCGGTCCGAAGGGTCGTAACGTCGTGCTCGATCGCAACTTCGGTAGCCCGTTGGTGACGAAGGACGGTGTGTCCGTGGCTCGCGAAATCGAATTGAAGGATAAGTTCGAAAACATGGGCGCACAAATGGTGCGTGAAGTTGCAAGCAAGACCAATGACAACGCCGGTGACGGTACGACGACCGCTACGGTTCTCGCACAAGCCATCGTTGTTGAAGGTATGAAGTTTGTGGCCGCCGGTATGAACCCGATGGACCTCAAGCGCGGTATCGACAAGGCTGTTGCTTGCGCTATCGACGAGCTCAAGAAGTTGAGCAAGGACGTCACGACGACCAAGGAAATCGCTCAAGTCGGTTCCATCTCCGCCAATAGCGACCATGAAATCGGCGACATCATCGCTGAAGCCATGGAAAAGGTCGGCAAGGAAGGCGTTATCACGGTTGAAGACGGCAAGTCCTTGAAGAACGAACTCGACGTCGTTGAAGGTATGCAATTCGACCGCGGTTACTTGTCTCCGTACTTCATCACGAATCCGGACAAGCAAGTGGCTGTTTTGGAAAACCCGTTCATCCTCTTGCACGACCAAAAGATCAGCAACATCCGCGATCTCTTGCCGATTCTCGAACAAGTTGCTAAGGCCGGTCGCCCGCTCTTGATCATCACGGAAGACCTCGAAGGTGAAGCACTCGCAACGTTGGTGGTCAACAGCCTCCGCGGTATCTTGAAGGTTTGCGCTGTCAAGGCTCCGGGCTTCGGCGATCGCCGCAAGGCCACGCTCGAAGACATCGCCATCTTGACGGGCGGCACGTTGGTGACGAAGGACATCGGTTTGACGTTGGATCAAGCTGGCCTCGAACACTTGGGTCAAGCCAAGAAGGTCGAAGTCAACAAGGAAAACACGACGATCATCAACGGCGCTGGCAATCCGGAAATGATTGCTGCCCGTGTTAAGAACATCCGCACGCAAATCGAAGCCGTCTCCAGCGACTACGACCGTGAAAAGCTCCAAGAACGCGTGGCTAAGTTGGCCGGCGGTGTGGCTTTGATCAAGGTCGGCGCTGCTACGGAAGTCGAAATGAAGGAAAAGAAGGCTCGTGTTGACGACGCATTGCACGCTACGCGCGCCGCTGTTGAAGAAGGCGTGGTCCCGGGCGGTGGCGTTGCTCTCGTTCGTGCTCAAAAGGCTGTCGCTCAATTGAAGGGTGACAACGACGAACAAAACGCCGGTATCAAGATCGTTTTGCGCGCTATGGAAGAACCGATGCGTCAAATCGTCAGCAACGCCGGTCTCGAACCGAGCGTCGTTGTGAACGCTGTGGCTAACGGCGAAGGCAACTTCGGCTTCAACGCTCAAACGGGCGTCTACGGTGACATGGTTGAAATGGGCGTTCTCGATCCGACGAAGGTCACGCGCACGGCATTGCAAAACGCCGCATCCGTCTCCAGCCTCATCTTGACGACGGACTGCATGATCGGTGACATCCCGGAAGAAAAGATCCTCCCGCCGGCAATGGGCGGCATGGACGGTATGCCGATGATGTAATCTGAATCAGTTCACTGATTCGATATACTTAGCGGTCTAGGAAGCTTTCCCAGACCGCTAATTTTTTACCAAAATCATGTCCGACGAACGTTATCAAATCCCCGATCTTTTACCCGGTGAGATTCACCGTGACGAAGAAACGATCCATCGTTCACGATTCATCGTCACGATGGCACGTGTGACGTCACCCGAAGAAGCCAAAGCGTTCATCGACTCGATTCGAGCCGAACATGCCCATGCAACGCACAACTGTTGGGCTTTTGTTGCCGGCAAACCCGGTAGTACCGCCCAAGTTGGCGCCAGCGACGACGGTGAGCCCAAAGGTACGGCCGGTCGCCCCATGCTCACGGTCCTTTTACACTGTGGTGTCGGCGAGTTGGCTGCGGTCGTTACGCGTTATTACGGCGGCATTTTGTTGGGAACTGGCGGCTTGGTGCGTGCCTATCAAGGCTTGGTGAAACTGGGCTTAGAGACGCTTCCGGTGCGAGAAAAAGAGGCCTCCAGCCTCATGACGGTGGAAGTCGAACATCGCCATTTCAACATCGCCTTACGTGCATTGGAGCAATCTCGAGCACGTATTCTCGATAAGAGCTTTGCCTCCAACGTCCAGATAAAGATCGAGATTCCCAAAGCGACGGAAAATGAACTCATCGCCACTTTGACCGAAAAAACGGCAGGCGGCTTGATCGTGACCCGTCACGACTCGTAAAAACAACGGCGAAGTTTTTTCAAACTTCGCCGTCTGTCTTTAGATACCGATCATCACTCATATTTGATGCCGAAAAGCGCCGCCAATTCTTTAGTCTTCATGCCGGAATAAATCGCTTTGTATTCCCCATTGGCATCTTTCATCACACCAAACGGAACCACGCGAGCGGCACTTCGACGGAAGATGCGCGTGTTCGTCCAAACCGCTTCACGAGCCGACCAAGGCACAACCATGGATTCCGTATTCAATCCTCGAATTCCTTCGTTACCAAACTGTGCTTCATGACGTTCAAGCATCAATGCTCGATCAAGACTCGAGAGAATGGCCGCGCCTTGCAATTCACTGTGCGGATTCAATACGGCCACCGGCATCCAAACAAAATTGATGTACTGTTGAAGAGGACGTGTTTGAGTCATCAAACGCATACACCAAGAGCATTGCGTATCAAACGCAATAAAGGCCATCGGGCGATTATCAGGACCCGGGAACTCAACACCGACCCCCTTGGATAAAAACTCCGAATACATTTCATACGGATCCCAATCGGTCGGGATCAACGGCTTGTCTTTATAGGTCTGTGCAGGTGCTTTCTGAGTATCGACAGACTTTTCTTGGCAAGCGGACAATAACGCCACCGCAGCCAATCCGAGTACCGTACGTCTATTCATGAATCATTTCCTTTTTCCAATCTCCTAACCATTGAGGTTACATGGTTTTCCGTGGCTTTTCTATCCCTCGTGCAAGTTAGTTACGAAATTTCACTTATCTGCTCATCATCTATACAAAAAACCGACTCGCCTCAATCTCGTATAATTACAGAATCGTTTAAAGGAAACTTCCGTCATGACTTTTATTGAAAAACTCAATCGTCGTTGGGCCTCTAGCCAATCGTTATTGTGCGTGGGTCTTGACCCTGATGAAGCTCGCTTCCCTGCCCATCTCCAAGGCAAGTCCGATAGTTTCTTCCAATTCTGTACCGCCATTGTCGATGCCACGGCTCCGTATGCATGCTCTTTCAAGCCGCAAATCGCCTATTTCGCTTCTCGCGGTGCTGAAGATCAATTGCGCGATATCATCGCTTACATTCATGAAAATCATCCGGATATCCCGGTGGTACTCGACTCCAAGCGCGGTGACATCGGTTCGACTGCCAAACATTACGCCAAGGAAGCTTACGAACGCTTCGGCGCTGATGCGGTGACGTTGTCCCCGTACATGGGCTTTGACTCGGTTGAGCCCTATCTTGAATATGAAGATCGCGGTGCCATCTTGCTTTGCCGTACGAGCAACAAGGGCGGTAATGATCTTCAAATGTTGATGGTCGGCGACAAGCCTCTTTATCAACACGTTGCCAGCCTCGCCAACGGTCCGTGGAACAAGAACGGTCAATTGGGTTTGGTGGTTGGTGCAACCTACCCGAACGAAATCGAAATGGTTCGTAGCCTTGCTCCGAACATGCCGCTTTTGGTACCCGGTGTCGGCGCTCAAGGCGGTGACATCGATGCTTGTGTCCAAGCCGGTATCACGGCCGACAAGACCGGCATGATGATCAATTCCAGCCGCGCTATCCTTTACGCAAGCCAAGGCGAGGACTTCTTGGAAGCCGCCCGCGAAGCCGCTCGCGTCACGTGCGAAAAGATCAATCAAGCTCGTCGCTAATCACCGATCTTCCTGACAAAAAAGCTCGCTTTGATAGCGAGCTTTTTTGTGCCTTAACTCATCGGTGACGAGAAAGCTCGCCACCGAAAGCCGGTCAATTAGTACTCAAACGTACCCTTTTGAACGATTTCACCGTTACGCATCATGACCTTATTGCGAGAGATCACGTGCGTCAATTCCATCGCGTCATTGAAGAGGCAAGCGTTAGCGCAACCGCCCACTTCGATCACGCCTTGGCCCTTCAAGCCCAAAGCGGCACCGACGTTGGAAGAAATAAAGGAGATGGCCAATTCAATCGGCAACTTGTATTCGGCGATCAAACGCTTCACTTCGATCAAGTTACCGGCGACACCGCCAACACCCAAACCAACCATTTCGCCCTTTTCATTGAAACGCGGAACGGAACCGTGACCGTCCGTGGAGAGCGTGATGTGCGTCGGGTCAACACCGGCATCCAATGCAGCCATCACAGCGATAGACGGATTGTCGAATGCGCAAGAGGCACCCGTCGTGATATCGATCCAACCACCGGCCTTGGCGAATTCAACGGCAGAGTCAAACACGTGTTGGACACGACCGCAGTGCGTCGGGCGGATGTGCTTGATCGGGAAGCCGCGATCGACAATTTCCTTATACATTTCAAATGCACCCGGGACATTACCGTTGTGGATATGCAAGAAACCGATCTTGCCGGCGAGCATGCCGCCAACACGAATGTCCGTCAACAAATGCAACACTTCTTGCGTGGTCGGGAAAGAAGAACGATGGTCGCCCAAAGCAATCTTCACACCCAAGCATTCCGGCACCAAGAAGAGATCGTCTGCAACGGACTTGGACATCGTGGTGGGCGGGAAGTGATAGTTGGAGGTATGCATCCAAGCGGAAACACCTTCGCTTTGCAATGCGCGAACCTTAGCCAACAAGTTCGGGATCGAACGCGTCGTGAAGTCCGTACCGGAGACACCAACCACACTGGTCGTACCGCATTCGATCAATTCGCTCAACATAATTTCCGGCGTACGCGTCACGGGGCCGCCTTCACCGCCACCACCCGTCACGTGGATATGTTGATCGAAGAAACCCGGGGTCATGATTTGGCCCTTAGCGTCAATGACTTCCGTATCCGGAAGGTTTTCCGGCAAATCCTTACCGATTGCAACAACTTGTTCGGCGACCATTAAGACGTCTTGAACGCCAAGATCCTTCGGTGCAAACACACGTGCATTTTTCACTAAAACAGCCATTTCATTCATCCTTTTAAAATGGAAATAAAAACATCCTTATTATGGACTTTTTCGAAAAAAATGCTCGAAGGGAAATCCCCACCGAGCATCCTTTTTCGTCTTAATTTTCTTTGTTGTCAGATTCAGGCAATCGCGTCACCAAGACCTTGTCGATACGACGCCCGTCCAAGTCAACGACCTCAAAACGCCAACCTTCCCAATCAATCGTATCACCCGTCTTCGGCAAGCGACCGCTCATCCACATGATCATACCGGCCAAGGTGTTGTATCGATGTTGAGCCTCTTGAGGCACTTCCTTCAAATCCAACTCATCCTTGAGCTCAGGCACAGGAATCATACCGTCGAGCAACCAAGAACCGTCCTCGCGTTGGATAGCCCATGCTTCTTCACTTTGTTCGGGCTTAAACTGACCGGCAATCGCTTCCAACACGTCTCGCGGACTCACCAAACCTTGAACCGTACCGTACTCGTCAACCACCAAAGCCGTCGGGGTATCGTTTTCGCGGAAGTTCTCCAACAATTCCATACCCGTTAACGTTTCCGGCACATAAATCACCGGTGCCATTTCGCTGGTGAAGTCACACGTACCCTTTTGAAGCATTTCACGAAGAACATAACGAGTCGAGCAGAAGCCCTTCACGTTATCCAAAGAACCGTCGGCAATCGGCAAGCGAGCGTGCGTACTGGCCAACAAGCGCTTGATGTTTTCTTCCGGATCGTCTTGAAGGTTGATCCATTGGATTTCACTGACCGGCGTCATCAACGTACCGACCGTGCGCTCATCCAAACGGAACACGTTAAGCACCATGTCGCGTTCTTGCTCTTCAATCGCACCCGTTTCACTGCCTTCGTCGATCATGGCATGAATTTCTTCTTCGGTAACTGTCGGTTCATCCGACTCTTTCTTACCAAACAAGCGCAAAAGAAGGTCCGTCGAGAAGGACAAGAGCTTCACAAACGGAGCCATGATGATTGCCAACATATTGATCGGTCGAGCAATCATGCTGGCCACCCCTTCCGGATTCATCTGACCGATACGCTTGGGTACCAATTCGCCCAAAATGATGGAGCAATAAGTCACAAGCACAACGACCAAAGCCAAACCGAGCATACGAGCCGTTTCCACCGGAACGCCGTAACCCATCAACCATTCGGAAACGGGACCGGCCAAAGCCGATTCACCGACAATACCGGACAAAATACCGATCGAAGTAATACCGACTTGGATAGCAGACAAGGCACGAGTAGGCTCTTCATTGAGTTCCAATGCCACTTTGGCACCCTTGTCACCGTCATCAACTTTGACTTGTAAGCGAGCACGACGAGAGGCCACCAAGGAGATTTCACTCATGGCGAATACGCCGTTCAAAATGAACAAGCCGAACAAACACAAAACGTTAAACCAACTATCCATAGTCTTATCGCATCAAAATGCGTTCCAATAATCCGTTTAATGCATAAAGGATCGTTTGCTCACGGACTGCTTTTCGATCCCCAGAGAAGTATTCACATCGGCTTTGCGCAGCCTCTCCTCGCCATTGCCAAGCCATACAGACGGTTCCGACGGGTTTACCGGGGACTGCACCTCCGGGCCCTGCGATACCGCTCACAGCAACCGCTAAAGTTGCATCCGACTGCTCCAATGCCCCCGCGGTCATCTCTTCGACCACCGGCAAACTCACTGCCCCATGAGCCATCAAGGTCGCCGATTTCACACCGAGCAACGCCTCTTTGGAAGCATTCGTATAGGTTACAAAACCACGATCGAACCAAGCACTCGATCCGGCTACCTCCGTCATCGCATACGCGATACCGCCGGCTGTACACGACTCCGCTGTCGCCATCACGACTTGCTTGCGAAGAGCCGCTTCACCTAAACGCTTGGCTACCGATTCAATTTTTTCCCAATAGTCACTCATGGCACGATTAAGCCAAAAAATGCTGAGCCGCCGCCAAAACGGCCACTGCATAAACCGCGGCCAAAGCATCATCAATCATGATGCCCCAGCCGTTTTTAAGATTACGATCACACCACGAGGCCGGGGGAAACTTCACGATATCGAAAACGCGGAAAGCCACAAACGCAGCAATTTGCCACTCCAGCGTTGCGGGAACTGTCAACAACACGGCCCAAATAGCAAAGACTTCATCGATGACGATCGAACCGTGATCGGGCACGCCTAAATCATCGGAGGTCTTTTGAGATGCCCAAGCGCCAATGACAAAACTGACAATCACAACCGCCCAACCGATCGTCGGCGTGATCCAGGGCATCAACAAAACGAAAACGATCCAACCGGCCAAGGTTCCCCACGTTCCGGGACCCGGGCGAAGGAGACCGCTACCGAAAAAGCTGGCAATGATGTGACTTAAACTGCCGAAAGCAAAAGCGGCACTCATACGCTTTTTATTGACCGGATTGTCTGCACTGTACTT
The DNA here is from genome assembly GCA_017646335.1 of Burkholderiaceae bacterium. Lineage (GTDB taxonomy): Bacteria > Pseudomonadota > Gammaproteobacteria > Burkholderiales > Burkholderiaceae_F > Aphodousia. The sequence goes on along the minus strand of JAGCMT010000111.1, from coordinate 27,561 downwards.
TTCAAACATCGTTTTTAACCAAAATGATCAAAGCCCTTGCGATCGAAATGAACGGCCTGACCGTGAGCATCTTCGACGAGAAAACCTTCGGAAACGACCTCTCCCACCAAACTCAACGGACAATCAGCGGTTGCCAATGCCCGAATTTGCTCACGAGCGGATTTCGGAGCGGTCCATACGAGTTCGTAGTCATCGCCCCCTGTCAAAATGGCTTCGTATTGTTTGGCTTGAGACAGTCGTTGTAAATCGCCGCTACGAGCAAACGCATCGGCATTAAGTTTTGCCCCAACGCCACTTCGCTTCAGGATATGGCCCAAATCTGCGAGGAATCCATCGGAAACATCCGCAGATGCACTGGCCAACCCCGTCAACGCCAGCCCTAAGTCCACGCGAGGCGTCGGCGTATCCATGCGAGAGGCTAAGTAGTCGGTTACCTTCTCAGACCAATGCCCCCAACGCATTTTGAGCGCCGCGTAGGCATCTCCCAACGTACCGCTTACCCAAATATCGTCGCCTACCCGGGCACCTTCTCGAGTACGCAAGACCTTACCCTCACCCATGGCAGTGATCGTCATGGTGGTCGGCGCAGCGTTAGTGCCAACGCTTGTCGTGCGCGTCGTATCGCCTCCCAAAAGGGCACAACCGTAACGACTCGCTTCTTCTTTCAAACCGAGCGAGAAACGCTTCAACCACGTTTCATCAGCATCAGGCAAAGAAATAGCAAGGAAAAAAGCTCGAGGCGTGGCGCCGGCGGCTGCCAAATCCGACAGATTGACAGCCAATGCCTTGCGGCCCACGGTATAGGGATCGGCATCGAGAAGAAAATGCGTGCCGAGCGCAACGGTGTCGACAGTAATCGCCACCGAGGTGTCGCCGATTTTTACAATGGCGCAGTCGTCGCCAATGCCTTGAGAGTCCCAAACACTTGGGACTCCCAGACTGAAATAGCGAGCGATTAGATCAAACTCTGATGAGCCCTGGCCCATAGAATTTACTTTTTGGCACCCACTTCGGCTGCGCGAACTTGAGCGGCAACCTTATCCAAAACACCGTTGACATAACGGAAGCCTTCGTTACCGCCAAATTGCTTGGCCAATTCCACGGCTTCGTTGATGACGACACGGTAGGGAATTTCGAGATGGTGTTGCATTTCATAGCAAGCCAAAAGCAAAACGGAGCGTTCCACCAAAGACAAGCGAGAAACGTCACGGTCAACGTGCGGAGCATAGAGAGCTTCAAGATCCGTCGCGTTGTCGATCACACCCTTCAACAATTCGCTGAAATGAGCCTTGTCACAACGTTCGAAGTCGGCAACGTCAATAGCGGAGCCGGCCACGAAGTCATCTTCGTCGCTCAACACGCTCAACAAATTGGCATCGATGCTCTTGGCATCGGTACCGCTCACCAACCATTGATAAACGCCCAAGAGAGCGAATTCACGGGACAAGGAACGAGCACCACGGCTCGGACGATGAGGACGATTTTGTGCGGTCATGGTTGATTACTCCTCATCCATTTCAAACATAAATTCTTTACGCAAATTGGCCATTTCAACAGCCACCTTCGCAGCGTCCGTACCCTTTTCGAGCAAACGGGCTTGCGTTTGTTCATCATTTTCCGTCGTCAACACGGCGTTAGCAATCGGAATATCGAAATCCAAAGACACTTGCATGATGCCGGAAGCGGATTCGTTGCTCACGACTTCGAAGTGGTACGTTTCACCGCGGATCACGGCACCGATAGCCACCAAAGCGTCATACTCTTCCGTAGAGGCCAATTGTTGCAAAGCAAACGGGATTTCCAAAGCGCCCGGCACACGAATCAACGTGATGTCTTCTTCCACCACACCGAGCTTCAACAATTCTTTCACGCAAGCGTCCAACAAACCGGCGCCGGCGTAGTCATTAAAGCGTGCCTGCACGATACCGATGCGCAAAGCACGACCATCCAAAGAATTCTCAATAATGTCCATGGACATTGTTTCACTCCAAAAAATCTGGGGTCTAAAAATCTAACCTGTATATTGTACTTGTTTTCACCGAAAGGTCAGTCCAAAACCGATTGGATTTCGTTGAAATTTCGGCTTTTTCGTTCGTTTTCGTACCAAAAACAAAGGGGGAGTATTACGACTCCCCCATTCTTGACTAAAGATGCATTCCTCGACGATACGAAGGCGGGAATTCAACATCGACTCCCAACTCCAATGCGGCTCGCCAACCCCAATGCGGATCGAGCAACATTTGTCGTCCGATACCGACGGCATCGCAAGCTTCTTCCACGATGGCGCTTTCCGCTTGGCGTACGTCCTTAATCAAACCGACCCCAAACGTCACCAATCCACAAGCATCCTTGATCAAGCGCGCATGTTTGAGCTGATAACCGTAAGCCACGGGAACCTTTTGCTGCTCTGCCGTTCCTCCAGTCGATACATCCACAAAATCACAACCGAGAGGCTTTAACGCATTCACAAATGCGATCGTATCCGATTCGTCCCAACCACCGTCGATCCAATCCGTCGCAGAGACTCGAACCCCCAAAACGACCTTCGGAGCGGCTTTCTTCATGGCTTCGAACACACGAAGCGGAACACGCATGCGATTTTCCAAACAGCCGCCAAATTCATCATCACGACAATTCGAAATCGGCGAGAGGAACTGATGCATCAAATAACCGTGAGCAGCATGCAATTGGATTGCATCGACACCGGCAGCTTGGGCTCGGGCAGCCGCTGCCGCATAGTCCTCAATAACCAGTTCGATGTCCTCTTTGGTCATGACAGCAGGAACGGGATAAGCACTACCGGCGCTAATGGCGCTCGGTGCCTTCACTTCCCAACCGCCCTCTTCGGGCGTTAAGAAGCCTTTACCCCATTGCACGTCATGGGAGCCTTTGCGACCGGAGTGATTGAGTTGCACCATCACCTTGATATCGGGATTGATGGCTCGCATCGTTTTAATCACTTCGGCAAAAGGCTCGATCTGTTCGTCCTTCCAAAGACCGAGGCACCCGATCGTAATTCGCCCCTTTTCTGCGACCCCAACCGCTTCAATACAAACCATCGAAGCACCTGAGCCGGCCAACTTGCCGTAATGCACGTGATGCCAAGTTGTCGGCACGCCGTCTTTGGCCTGATACTGACACATCGGCGGCACGGTAATACGATTGACCAAAGTCATCGAACCAATGGTCAACGGAGAAAACAGAGGCGATTGACGCATGGGAGTCCCTCCCGAAAACAAAAATTAGAACAAGCCGTCGTCGTTACGAAGACTCATCATTCGTTCGACGTAACGAGCAATCGTATCGATTTCCAAATTCACCCAATCTTGCGGCTTCAAGTGCTTCAACGTCGTCACTTCAACCGTATGCGGAATCAAATTGATGGACACTCGCGTACCGGCGGGCGTATCTTGCACTTCATTAATCGTTAAAGACACGCCATTGACCGTGATCGATCCCTTGTAAGCCAAATACGGGCTCAACTTCATCGGCGCACGAACCACCAAATGCCAACTTTCGGCCTTCGGTTCCATCACTTCGACTTGACCGACACCGTCAACGTGACCGCTCACGATATGACCGTCCAAACGATCGCCCACACGCAAGGCTTTTTCCAAATTCACCGGACCCCACGTATCCAAGCCTGTCGTCTTAGAAAGGCTTTCGGCAGAAACTTCAATTTGGAACGTCGTGCCTTCGATAGCAACAACGGTCATGCAAGCACCGTTGACAGCAATCGAATCACCGATCTTCACGTCTTCGAGACCCAAAGTGGGTGCGTCGATCGTCAAACGAACGCCATCACCCAACTTCTCGGGTTCTCGCACTTTACCCATAGCCTGAATGATTCCAGTAAACATTTCTTTTTACCCTTTCGTCAAAATAATCTTTAAATCGGCACCGACACGATCAAATTCTCGAATACGCCACTGACGAACGCCGCCAAGCGAAGTCAACGTAGCGATATCGAACGCACCTCGTCCGTTGCCCAAAACTTTCGGGGCCATATAGACCACCATTTCATCGACAAGATCCGCATCCAAGAAGGCGCCGTTCAAAATGGCACCGGCTTCCAAATGCACGTCATTGATCTCTCGACGACCCAACTCATCCAACAAAGCAACCAAGTCGATTCGACCGTCTTCTGCCGGCATTGCGACGACTTCCGCTCCCATCTCTCGAAGCTTTTGAGCCTTCTCGCATTGATCGTCACACGTCACGATCAAAGCCTTGCCTTGAAGAATCTTCGCATCCAATGAGATTTTCAAAGCGGAATCCAATACCACCTTCAGCGGCTGACGCTCGGCTTCTTGATCGCCATTTCGCACAGTCATTTGCGGGTCATCGGCCAAAACCGTCCCAATGCCCGTGACAATGGCGCCGCTTCGCGCACGATATCGATGGCCGTCCTGACGAGCTTGCGCCCCGGTAATCCATTGGCTAACACCATTGGCAAGCGCCGTTTGACCGTCCAAACTCATGGCCACTTTCAAACGAACCCAAGGACGTTTTTTGACCATACGAGTCATAAAACCGGCATTACTGAGCCAGGCCTGTTCTTCACACAATCCAATATCGACCTCAATACCGGCCTCTTTGAGCATCCGCACACCACGACCAGCCACCAAAGGATTGGGATCCAAACAAGCAATGACCACACGGCCAAGGCCTTCCTCAATCAATCGCAACGCGCAAGGCGGCGTACGACCGTAATGAGAACAAGGCTCCAACGTGACATAAGCCGTCGCGCCTTTTAAGTCATTACCACGTCGATGAGCATCCTTGACGGCTTGGACTTCGGCATGATCGTTTCCGACAGGCAACGTATGCCCCTCTCCAATCACGACACCGTCACGCACCAAAACGCAACCGACAGCCGGATTCGGCATAGAAATCGGTTGCGCAAGGCGAGCAAGTCCAAGGGCTCGCTGCATGTATTGAAAATCCAGTTCGGAAAAACTCATCAAGCTTCTCGAGCCATATCCGCGAATTTCTTCACGTCTTCAAAATTACGATAGACCGAGGCAAAGCGCACATAGGCAATCTTGTCCAAAGCGCGAAGCTCTTGCATGACAAATTCGCCCAAACGGTCGCTACGAACTTCACGCTCGCCCAAAGCCAACATTTGTTGCTCGATACGATTGACAGCTTCATCCACACGCTCACGAGAAACCGGGCGCTTGCGCAAAGCCAACATCATCGAAGCACGGAGTTTACGTTGATCGTATTCACAACGACCGCCGCCGCGCTTAATAATCGAAGGCATCGACAATTCCACACGTTCATACGTCGTGAAACGCTTTTCACACTGCAGACAACGGCGACGACGACGGATCGTCGTACCGTCTTCGCTCGTACGCGAATCGATCACTTGCGTCTGTTCGTGTTTGCAAAACGGACAAAACATTCGGCACTCCTTCTTTAACCACAACCATTGCACCGACATAATAAAAAAGCCCGCAACGACCACAAGATATGGTGTTGCAGGCCGTTTTTATGATTGTACAACTATCAACCACAATCTGTAGTGCTCAATCATAAAAAAATGGGGTTATTGTGGTTTGTACTCAAACTTTCAACCAAAATGTGACCGGACCGTCATTGATGAGCGCAACCTTCATATCGGCGCCAAACTCGCCCGTCTGAGTCATCAATCCGCTGGCTTTCACGTGTTCGACGAACAGTTCGTACAAACGACGACCTTCCGCAGGAGCCGCTGCCGGCGTAAAACTTGGGCGAAGCCCCTTGGCCGTATCGGCTGCCAACGTGAATTGAGACACCACCAAAACCGAACCGTTGACATCGGTCACGCTCTTATTCATCTTGCCGTTTTCGTCACTGAAAATGCGGTATGCCAACATTTTCTTCGCCAACTTTTCACAGGCCGCATCCGTATCATCTCGTTCGGCACAAACCAATGCCAAAAGACCCGGACCAATCTCACCGATGACGTTGCCGTCAACCGTGACGGATGCTTGTAAGACTCGTTGCAATAGTGCGATCATCTGTATTCTTCTTTAGCAAAAAAGGCCACTTCTTCAGTTAAAAGAAATGGCCTTCTGATTTTTCTGGTGTTATGAGACCGGCCAATTAGGCAACGGTCACCTTTGCCCACTTACGCTTGCCGACTTGAATCGTGTAGGTACCGAGCTTCATCTTGAAAGCACGATCCGTCACCTTTTCGCCGTCGATACGAACACCGCCTTGGTCGATATTGCGGTTGGCTTCACCCACGGACGGAGCCAAACCGGCTTCCTTCAAGAGCTTACCCAAACCGATTTCACCCTCAGCAGCCGCAACCGTCACTTCCGGCATATCGCTCGGAGCTGCACCGGCACGGAAACGGTTGTTGAATTCAGCTTCAGCCGCATTGGCAGCCTCTTCGCTATGGAAGCGAGCCACGATTTCCTTAGCCAACAAGACCTTGGCATCACGCGGGTTACGGCCTTCTGCGCATTCTTGCTTCAATTGAGCGATCTCTTCGTTGCTCTTCATGCTCAAGAGGTCGTACCAATTCCACATCAAGTCGTCGGAAATGGACATCACCTTACCGAACATGTCATTCGGAGCGTCCGTAATACCGATGTAGTTGTGCTTGGACTTACTCATCTTGTTGACACCGTCCAAGCCGACCAACAACGGCATCGTCAAGATGCATTGAGCGTCTTGATCGTATTGACGTTGAAGCTCACGACCGACCAACAAATTGAAGCGTTGGTCAGAACCACCCAATTCCAAATCGGCCTTCAATGCAACGCTATCGTAACCTTGCATCAACGGGTAGAGAAGTTCGTGCATGGCGATCGGAGCGTTTTCTGCATAGCGCTTAGCGAAGTCATCGCGTTCGAGCAAGCGAGCCAACGTGTAACGGCTTGCCAACTTGATCATGTCGCTGGCGGACAACTTGTCACACCATTCGGAGTTGTAACGGATTTCCGTCTTTTCCGGATCAAGGATCAAGTAGGCTTGATCCAAGTAGGTCTTGGCGTTGATTTCGATTTGTTCACGAGAAAGCGGCGGACGCGTCACGTTGCGGCCGGACGGGTCGCCAATAGCTGCCGTGAAGTCACCGATCAAGAAAATAACCGTGTGGCCCAAATCTTGCAATTGACGCAATTTGTTGAGCACGACCGTGTGGCCGATGTGGATGTCCGGAGCCGTCGGATCAAGGCCCAACTTACAACGAAGCGGCACACCGGTAGCCATGGAACGGGCTAACTTTTGTTCGAATTCGCTTTCGATCAAAAGCGTATCAACACCACGCTTGATCGTTGCCATGGCAGCCTTAACTTCTGCCGTCACGGGATATTTCTTTTCGTTTTCACTCATCACGTTCTCGATATCAGAATATTTACAATTTTTTGAAAAGGTAAATCATTTAAAAAACTGAAGTTAAAAGACTTTATCAGTAAAATTAACCCCATCTTTTTAAAGCGTATCGGCTAATTGTAATCTAACAACGCTCCAATGTCTGCTCCTAGTATTCTCGCCAAGAATTTGCGCTCGGTGGGGAAGGCCCTTCTTTGGCTTTCTCGGACCGCGCTCGAGCAATGGAAACGTTTGATTCACAGCCCTTACCGTCGTATCTGTTTGGGCGCCGCCTTCTCTCTTTTACCGATTTCCGTCTCGATTGCCGCTTTTAGCTTGGCTCCTGATGACGTTGAAAAGAATCTCCGAGCCTCGCAAAAATTGGTGGAAACGTCCGTTCCGATGCCCGCCATTGCCGAGCAAATCAATGTCGTAACCACTCACCGTTTAGTTGCCACGCATACGACCTATTTGCGTCGTAGCGATACGTTGAGCTCCATTTTTGCTCGCCTCGACATTAACGACACGCCTGCACAACGATTCTTGCGTCAACAAACCTTGGCACAGGTCTTGGTTGCTCCGCGCGACGGCATCTATGTCCAAGCCAAGGTCAGTGCCGACAACAAAATGCAGTCCATGCGTATTTTCATGGAAAGCCGCTCTGCGGATCGTGAAGACACTGTGGTTAATATTGTCAAGCGTGGTAAAGGCTTCACCATTAACTCCGCCCCGTTCCGTTATGAAACGCAACAAGGCATGGCTACGGGCATCATTAAAACGACCTTGGAAGACGGCGCTCGTGAACACGGGGTTCCTGAAAAAGTGATCGAACAATTCCCGATGGCGTTCGAACGTTTCTTCAGCCGTGGCAATAAGTTGCAAGCCGGCGATTCGTTCCGTTTGATTTATGAACGCAAACTTCTTGACGGCGAATTTGTTCGTACGGGCAAAGTGCTTGCCATGGCAATCACGCACAACGGTCAAACCCATGAGTCCTTCTGGGCAGAAGACGGTACGCGTGACGGTGGCTACTACAAGCTGGACGGCACCACCAATCAGTTGGCCTTTATCCGTGTTCCGGTCGAAGGTGCGCGCGTGACCTCGAGCTTCATGCCGATGCGACGCCACCCGGTTACCGGTGTTCTTCGCCCGCACCAAGGTACGGACTTCGGTGCTCCGAAGGGCAACAAGATTTACGCAGCCGCTGACGGTGTCGTTACACGACGCCGCTTCAATGAGGGCGGTTTTGGTTACTACATCATGATCACGCATGACGACTCTCGTGTTTCGCTTTATGCACACATGTCGAAGATCATGCCGCACATTCAAGTGGGCACGCGCGTGCGTCGTGGTGAAGTCGTCGGTTTGGTGGGAGCCACCGGCCTTGCAACGGGTCCGCACTTGCATTACGAATTGCGCGTCAATGATCGTCAAGTCAATCCGCTTAAGACACCGATTCCTGACAAGGAAGAATTAACAACGGAAGAGTTGGAAGATTTGTTAGCTAACGCTCGCGTTTTGACGGCACGCTTAGCACTCTTGAATCGCTTGCAAACGGCTCAACCGCAAGCCGCTGACACGCAAGAGGCAGCCGCCGTGCAATTGACGAGCGAAACGACACCGGCTCCGTCCAAAAAGAAAAAGAAAGGCTCATGATGCGTCCGACGGTGTATATCGGCTTGATGTCCGGTACCAGCCTTGATGGTGTCGATGCCGTTGCTTGTACGTTTGAGCCTCAAACGCAGTGCCTCGGCCATACCTATGTGGCATTCGACGATGCACTTCGTCAATCTTTGCAATCGCTCTTAACGGCCGGTTTCGATGAAATTGAACGATCCGGTCGTGTCGCGATTGAGCTCGTCCATGTCTACGCCCGCGCTGTAGCCGACCTCTTAAAAAAGACGCAAATTTCGGCAAACGATGTCGTGGCTATCGGCGTTCACGGCCAAACGATTCGTCATTGCCCCAACGACGGTTTCACGGTCCAACTAAATAATCCCGCCCTTTTAGCCGAATTGACCGGTATCGATGTGATTGCCGATTTTCGAAGTCGAGACATGGCAGCCGGCGGCGAAGGCGCCCCGTTGGTTCCGGCATTTCACGCTGCGCTTTTTGGCAACGAGACTGAAAACCGTACGATCGTCAATATCGGCGGTATCGCCAATATCACCCTTTTACCGTCTGACACCTCCAAACCGACCTTAGGTTTTGATTGCGGCCCCGGCAATACGTTGCTTGATATTTGGATGCAAGCGCATCAAGGGGCTCGTTTCGACGAAAACGGTGCATGGGCTCAAACGGGCTCTATCAACGACGCTCTTTTAACGTCCTTTCTCTCCGATGAATATTTCGAACGTCCGGCACCGAAAAGTTCCGGTCGTGAATATTTCAATATGGATTGGATCCGTTGTGAGCTTTTTACCTATCCGAAGATCAATCCCGCCGATGTACAGCGCACCCTCGTGCGTTTGACTGCACAAACGATCGTGGATGCCACCTATAAAGCTCAGCCCGATACGCGCGCCTTTTTTATCTGTGGCGGCGGCGTTTTCAATCCGGTGCTTATGGCCGATCTTCGCGAATTGGCCGCTCCGGCTACGGTAGAGAGCACGGCGCAATTAGGTGTCGATCCGATGCAAGTCGAAGCCATGGCTTTTGCCTGGCTAGCTTATCGTTTCGTCAACAAAAAAGCCGGGAATCTCCCGGCTGTCACCAATGCAAAAGGCCCCCGTATTTTGGGAGCCTTGTATCCTGCATACTGATTCGTTTTCGTCTCGATTAAACCGAGAAAGACGAACCGCAACCGCACGTCGTCACGGCATTCGGGTTACGAATGACGAATTGTGCGCCCGTTAAATCTTCCTTGAAATCGATTTCGGCACCGACCAAGTATTGATAGCTCAATGCATCGATCAAAAGCGTCACACCGTCCTTGACCATCTTTGCATCGTCTTCGTTTTCCTTTTCATCGAAAGAGAAACCGTATTGGAAACCGGAGCAACCACCACCTTGCACGAACACGCGCAACTTCAATTGATCGTTGCCTTCTTCTTCGATGAGCGTCTTGACTTTTTCAACGGCCGCATCGGTGAAGCGAATCGGTTCCGGAGCCAAATTGGTTTGATTCTCGTCCATGTTTTTTCCTTCCTACCCTAAGAGTTAGACAATGGATTATACGAGTTTTATGCGACAAAAAGTGTCAAAAGTGTAAATCGAGCAGGCAAAACAAAAGCTCCCCAAAATTGAGGAGCTTTTGCTGAGATTGATCTCGAAGAACTCTCGAGAAGCGTATTAACGCTTGGAGAATTGCTTACGACGACGTGCCTTGCGCAAACCAACCTTCTTACGTTCGACTTCGCGAGCGTCACGCGTCACGAAACCAGCTGCAGAGAGTTGAGCCTTCAAGCCGTTATCGTAGTCGATCAAAGCACGGGTGATACCGTGGCGCACTGCACCAGCTTGACCCGTTTCACCGCCGCCACGGACGTTAACCATCACGTCAAACGTTTCAACGTTGTCCGTGAGTTGCAACGGTTGCATAACAACCATCACACCCGTTTCACGGTGGAAGTATTGGTTCAACGGACGACCGTTGATGACGATCTTACCAGAGCCACGCTTAATAAAGACGCGGGCCACGGAGCTCTTGCGACGGCCAGTGCCGTAATTGTAATTGCCGATCATGCCGAATCCTTATTAATTAGATGTCGAGGTTCTTGGGTTGTTGAGCCGTATGCGGATGTTGATCATCAGCATAGATCTTCAACTTCTTGATCATTGCGTAACCCAACGGGCCCTTCGGGAGCATACCCTTAACAGCGATTTCAAGGGCGCGACCCGGGAAACGTTCTTGCATCTTGCCAAACGTCGTTTCGATGATGCCACCAGGGTAACCCGTGTGACGGAAATAACGCTTGTCGAGAGCCTTGTTACCGCTCATCTTCATCTTGGAAGCGTTGATGACGACGATGTAGTCGCCCGTATCAACGTGCGGCGTAAATTCAGGCTTGTGCTTACCGCGGAGGCGGAGAGCGATTTCAGTAGCGAGACGACCAACGATCATGTCGGTAGCGTCAACAACGTACCATTCGCGAGAAACTTCGAGCGGCTTAGCCGAGAAGGTCTTCATGTAAATTCACCTATTAATTAAAACGCACAAAAATCAAAGGGTTGTACGTTTGTGTGGAATGCCGCTTAGGCCGCAAGCACCAGCGACAGGGTCCGAAAAATTCGTTCCTCATTTATGACAGAACCCGACAGAGAAAACAGGTCGCCATAACGGGAACGGGCATTTTACATAAAAAAAAACCGAAAAACAACCTCTAAGTTAATAAAAACACAACCTTTTTTCATCTCCTTCGAAAAGGCCTGTTTCACGATCGAATTTGCCCTTTTCCAACCACGACATCACCCCCTTGCTCGCTGTACAATAACTCTAAATACACAACTACAAGGCAAAGGAGAACTCCGATGGTTCATGAAATCAAACCCGATCAGATTGCCGAAGTCCTCGAAAATCGCCCGTTAGTCATCCTCAATTTTGGTGCCGATTGGTGTATCGATTGTCGTCGAGCCGCGCCGTTTTATGCGAAGTTCTCTGACGTTTACACGGATGTGTATTTCACCCATATCAATGTTGATGAAGACGAAACGCTCCGACCGAAGTATGAGGTTGCTCATATTCCGACAATGATTTTCTACCGAAACGGCAAAGAGATCGACCGAATTGTTGAAGTCCAAACGCCGAGCGCTTTGAAAGCCTTCATCGATCAGTGCTTGGCCGTCTAAGGCGATCAATCAATTCACTTTTCCAAGCAAAAATAATGGAGATCCTGCGATCTCCATTATTTTTTACGACTTACTTAAACGACACTCAATTAGCGGTCGTGGAGGAGTTTGATAAAAGCCGTTGTCTTTGGTTGTTTGCCAACAAGCCTCATCAAACTTTTCCGTGCGCAATCGAACCGACCACAAATAGCGACGTTTTTCATAAGCATCGTACGTTGCGTCCTCGGCATTTAAACTGGCTCGATGCACATCGCCTAGGGCATGAATAAATCGACCGGCGCCCGTTGATAAACCCACGTGACTGACTCGCGCACGATAGTTCTTGCCGACCGAGCCGAAGAAATGCAAATCGCCGGGTTGGGCTTGCGCGACCGAATAAAAGCGCTCACCGATATACGCTTGTTGACCGGCATCACGTGGCAAAATCATGTCATGCATCCAATAGACGGTTTTCACAAAACCGGAGCAATCCATTGCCTGAGCACTGGTTCCGCCCCATTGGTAACTCTGACCCAAAAGCTCTTGCGCCGTCGCTTGTAAAGCCATTCCGAAACCCGGTTGCAATCGACGTACTCGCTCGACCTCTTGGTGGACTTTGAGTTCAGCAACCGCTTCCTTAGCGACCAGACCTTCACGACCATCAGGCAAGGCAACGACATATCCCTCATCGGCCACGTTGACCAAAGCCACATGAGCTCCCATGGTCAATGACACCACCACTTGATCATCACTCGTTGAGACGACGGGAGCACTCATCGCTGTCACAATCAATTTTTCGCGAGCGTTCCACGCACCGAGCTCCCCGGCTGTCATGCGTACGAATTGCGAACCGTGTAACCATCCCGTGTAACCGTCAGGCAATTGGACTTCATACCAACCGTCCTTGTGCAGCAAACGGACGGGCATACCCATCAACGCTTGCGTCACCACGCTAGCGGAAAAACGATTCTCGGCATTGAGATTGGCAACCGGCACACGCACCACGCCCCAATGAGCCTCGCCCAACGCTGCCATTTTCTCTTCAGCTGTCGGCGGGAAAAATTCATAATTATTCGCTTGCCAATAACGAAAGCCGCCCAAACCAATAAGATGTGCCGCAATCAAAATGATGACACGTTTTTTCAACTTCCCCATCAACGACCTTTCTTAGCTACCAGCTTTTTAGCTTGAACAATGACTTTATCCTTACGAGCCGAACCCATGGTCACCACCAAAGGTAAAAGAATGTTGTCGCGGAAAATATATAAACTCACCGGTTCATCCTCGGGCACTCGAGCCAACATCTTTTCCAGTTGTGCCGAGTCCACTCGAACATTATCCAAGGCAACCAAGCGATCGCCAGCGGCCAAACCCGCCGCTTGCGCAGCCGTACCGTCAAAAACTTGCGTCACGATGACCTCTTGCCCCTCGGAACGAACGCTGACACCCAAACGAGATCGAATCATCGGCAACGCTTCGGACTTCATCGTAAATCCCATGGACTTGAGCACTTGCTCATAGTCGGGCTCTTGGCAACCGTATACCCATGCCTGTAGCTGTTCGGTCACGTCAACGCCCGTGGCTTCCCAAATCAAGTCGGCGATAAAGTCTTCATCCAACCCGGCGTAGTCCGTGCCAGCTTCAACGTATTGTGAATAGGCATAACGCAGAACATCATCCAAGGAGCGCTCATTTTTCGTCATACGACGAATTTGACTATCAAGCGCCATCGCCACCAAGCCACCCTTGACGTAATAGCTCACCACGGCATTGGGACGATTACCGTCGGGTTTATAGTATTTAATCCATGCGTCAAAAGAGCTCTCGGCCAACGTTTGACGCAGGCGACCCGTGCAAGACAGATGTTGAGTCATTGCCTCGCCCAAGGCGCGAGCGTAAGCACTCGTCGGAACCACGCCGGCCTCATGAACGATTTTTTCGTCATAAAAACTCGTAAAACCTTCAAAGACCCACAAAAGAGTCGTGTAGGTTTCTCGGCTCAAATCGTACGGCACGAACATGGCCGGCTTCACACGCTTGACCCACCATGCATGGAAATATTCATGTGTAAAGAGCGTTAAAAGCGACTGATACCCCTTGTCATCCTTTGGCGTCGTCGTGACCGGCAAATCGTAGAAAGACGCAATCAGTGCGGTGCTATTGGCGTGTTCAAGCCCACCGTAGCTCGAAGCCGTCAAATTCAAAAAGAAGGTGTAATCCTTAAAGGGGGCCTTTTTGCCTTCAGGATCAAAAAGTTCGATCGTGTGCTCACAAGCGGCTTTGACATCGGCGACCAAACGTTCTTCATCAAACATCGGCACGTGACCCGATAACACGATATCGTGACGAACGCCGTGGGCTTTGAACGTCAGTGTCTTGAAGTTTCCCATTTCCACCGGGCAATCGATCAACGACTCATAGCTGTCGGCCAGGTACCGACCGAATCGCCATCGTTTCGTCGACTTATCGCGCTTCAAACCGGTAGCCACCTGCCAACCCTTATAAGCGGACGCACCATTGTTAATCAAATCGAGCGTCACGGGCTCCTTTTCAAAACCCAACGGACAAAGTAAAAGACTCGACGGATTAAAGAATGCGCGCTCGTTATCCAAATAGGCCAGACGCACGGAAGGATCTTGAGCAAAAACCTCATAGACCATCGTCAATTCGCCGCTTAAACCACGGGTAGAGACTCGCCATGTGGATTTATCGATTTTGGCAACGGGCAAAAGCACGTCGTCACCGACGGCCTTCATGCTGACAATATGCCCTGCCATATCCCGCACCATATAACTTCCCGGAACCCACGTCGGTAAAGAAAAGACTTGCTGTTCCTCCAACGGGGTCGGAACCGTAACGGTCACTCGATAAATATGGGCTTGCGGCTCGGCCAATTCGACTGCGTAGGCAATGGTCATTTGCGATGTCTCCAAAAACAAAATAGGCGCTTTTAGCATTATGTACTAAAAGCGCCTTGTGATTCGATCAAATCGATCAACGATTACTTTTGCTCTTCAGCAGCAGCCACGTCGAACCATTCTTCGTCTTCGTCGTCCGTCGTTTCAACAACGTCTGCAACCACTTCTTCTTGAGCGGCTTCAGCCACGACAGCTTCTTCGGCAGCCACTTCTTCAGCAGCTTCTTCCTTCACGGGTTCTGCACCACGGACCGGACCCAAAACTTGAGCCAAAGCGATCACCTTACGCAAAGCTTCGTTCACGGCTTCGCTCGTACCAAACACGCGTGCCACGTCTGCATCCAAAGCCACCAAAGCATTGCGCGTCGGGTTCGTGTCGATAGCACGCTTACCGCCGCGACGGTTGCTCATGGCCATGCGAGCGCGCGGACCGGAACGAACGCCAAACATACCTTCGTCTTGATTGAAGCGATCACGACGCTTGAAACCGCCGGCTGCGCCACGACGATCGCCTTCACGGCGCGGACCACCGAAACGGCCGCCTTCACGACGATCGGAACGTTCGAAACGATCAGAGCGCTCAAAGCGATCGGAACGATCGGAACCAAAGCGGTTTTCACGGCGTTCAAAACGACCTTCACGACGTTCTTCGCCAAAACCATCACGGCGATCACGACGACGTTCGCCACCAAAAGACTCACGATGAGAGCCCGCTTCTTCCCACGGTTTACGCATGAAAAATTTTCCTTAGAGTAACTAGATTAATCTGACATGAAGTCATTAATAATAGACCGCGATATTACCAAAGTTTGCCCTTAAATAGCGGAGTTCTTTTCTTTTTTTCGTAATTTAGCCCTTACAAACCGCTTTCGATGCACTAAGTGGTCCTTCCTAGAAATTACAAAACCTTTGCGCAAAGCCATAACTTTGACACTTCAACTTCGCTACACTTAGTTATGTAGAAGGAAATTCATTCCAAATACGAATTATCAGAACAAGAAAGAGAGGCTTTTATGGCACAAGCATTACAAGTTACATTCCATGGTATTCATCGTTCTGAAGCTGTTGAACAGGCTATCGCCGAAAAACTTGAAGGCTTACGTAAATTTGACCATCAATTGGGTCCTTGCCACGCTACCGTGACGCAAGAAGGTCACCAAACGATGGGCGCCTTTACGGTTCATGTCACTTTGGTCGCCTCCGGTCATGATTTGGTGGTCGCTCGTACCAACAATGACGTGATGGTCGCTATCAATGAAGTTTTCGATACGATGCGTCGTAACGTGAAAGAAGCTCACGATAAGTTGCGTGGTATCTGATTCTGATCCCAGAACCCAACCGAGCATTCGGTTGGGTTCTTTTCTTCAAGCCAACAGTTTTTGTTGGCTTTTGCCTTGTTAGAGGATAAAAAAAATGCCTGCTATTGCCCGTATCGCAGAGCTTCATGAAGAGTTCAAATCTATTCGCCACTATTTTCACCAATACCCCGAATTAAGTGGCCAAGAAGTTAAAACGGCAGAAAAAATCGCTCAATACTTAGAAAGTTGGGGCATTGAAGTGCATCGCCATTTCGGTGGCACCGGTTTAGTGGGTGTTCTTAAAAATGGTGACGGTTCAAAATCCGTTGCATTGCGTGCCGACATGGATGCATTGGCCGTCGAAGAAGCCAATCAGTTTGAATACGCCTCAAAAAATAAAGGGGTGATGCATGCTTGTGGACACGACGGTCATATCACGACATTGTTACTGACCGCTCGCTACCTCGCAGAAACCAAGAACTTTAACGGCACGGTCTATTTTGTCTTCCAACCCGCCGAAGAAAACGGCCAAGGTGCCGACAGCATGATCGATGCCGGCTTAATGGAAAAATTCCCTGCCGACTACTATTTTGGCTGCCACAATTGGCCGGAAACGCCGAATCAAAAAATCGGCATCAACCGCCAAGCCATCATGGCTAGCGGCAACGAGTTTTGGATCGAAATCCAAGGTCGCGGTTCGCACGGTGCCTTACCCAATCTCTCGATTGATCCCGTCTTCGTAGCCGTTCAAGTCTATAACGCCATCCAAGGGGTTATGACGCGAATCAAACGTCCGATTGATCCGGCCGTGCTTTCCATTTGCCAAATCGTTGCCGGTACGACCTATAACGTCGTGCCCAATACCGCCAAGCTTGTCGGTACCGTCCGTACGTTCTCGCATGAAGTCACGGTATTGATTCATAAAGAAATGGAAAAAATCGCTCAAGCCGTCGCAGCCGGTTTCGGTGCCACGGCGACCTTGCATTTTATTTATCAAAATCCGCCTGTCACGAATCACCCAGCCTGCGTGGACATGGTGGCCGAAGCCGCCACCGAACTTTACGGACCGGACGTTTTGCACGATCAAGAGCCTGTTATGCCGGCCGAAGACTTCTCCAAGTATTTGGAACGTTGCCCCGGTGCCTTCTTCTTTGTCGGCAACGGCAAGGGTGAGCATCGCCCGAGCGGTCATGGTCAAGGTCCTTGTGCATTGCACAATGCCTCTTACGATTTCAATGACGATTCACTCACCTTGGGTGCCAGCGTTTTTGCTCGCGTCGTTGAAAAATACATGGGATAACGTACATAGGTTAACTCTAGGGATTACGAGAAAGGCGTTCCGCACGCTTTGGGTATACACTCGCCTCCATTATTGGATAAGAGTTTATGCGTACTAACGTCTTTCTCGGCATTGCATTAGCGGCGACAGCCGCTATTTTTTGGGGAACCGCCGGTGTTGCCCAAAGCCTCATCGTGGGTAACATCCCCCCGTTATGGGTTGCCGCGTTACGCCTTAGCGTCGCAAGCCTTTTTTTCTTATCCATTTTGTATGTCTCTCACCGCGCCCTTTTACGTAACTCCCTGGATTTGATGAGCAAGCATCTGTGCTTGATTTTGCTCACCAGTTTTTTCATCGTTACATTCAATTTCGGTTTCTTTTTCGGTGTCAAAGCCACCGGGATCGCCGTGGGCGCTGCCACCATGATCGGCTCCGCTCCGATTTGGGCCGGCATTTTGGATATCTTTTTAAATCGCCGCATTCCGGCTCCGATTTGGTGGATCGGAACTTTGTTTGCCACTTCGGGCGGCGTGTTGATGGTCGTAGCGCAAGCCAGTTCCTGGCAAATCGATCCCATTGGTTTATTAGCCTGTCTGTTCGCCGGTCTTTTTTACGCGGCTTATACGATTTGTAGCGCCAAGCTCGTTCAGTCTCTGTCGCCCTTGGTGGTCACCTCGAGTACGTTCTCAGCAGCCGCCTTGATGGCTCTTCCCTTGGCCTTGATTTTTTCCGGTTTACCTAGCGAGGTCACCGTTACCGATTGTATGGTCGTGAGCTATCTGGGCTTGGTTGTGACCGGCTTTGCCTACTTGCTCTACAGTTTTGCACTCACAAAAATCTCTGCCACAACCGGCGTAGCGATGTCCTTAATCGAACCGGTCACGGCCTTTTTCATGGCCATTTTGGTGGCTGGCGAACCCGTGACCTGGATGGCATTCACGGGCCTTTGCTTCATTTTGATCGGCCTGTCTTTTGTGTTGATTGCCGAAGCTCGAATGGTCAAAAAACAACTATCGAAGCGATAGAAAAAATTCACCGCGTAATGGCGCTTGGGTCGTTAAAATCAATCTGTCATAACGTCATTTTGAGAGCACAACGGCCGTGGATAAAAACATTCGAATTTTTGGTGCCCAGCAAAACAATTTAAAAAATCTCGATGTCGAATTTGAGACGGGAAAGATTTCCGTCGTCACCGGCGTTTCCGGCTCCGGGAAAAGCTCTTTAGTTTTCGATACGCTCTATGCAGAAGGTCAACGTCGTTATGTCGAGACCTTCAGCCCTTATGCTCGTCAATTCCTCGACCGTATGGATCGCCCTCAGGTCGATCGCATCGAGGGTGTACCGCCGGCCATCGCAATCGACCAAACCAATCCGGTCCGAACCTCCCGATCAACGGTAGGGACGATGACCGAACTCAATGACCACCTCAAACTCTTTTTTGCTCAACAAGCCAAACTGTACTGTGAGTGCTGTGGCGAACTGATTGAAAACGATACCCCCGCCTCCATTTGGTCCAAACTCGGGCAACGTGCACAACAAAGTGATGATCCTCGCCTTTTTGTCACGTTTATGATTACCGTGCCCTCGACCATGACCGTTGAAGAAGTAACGCAATCGTTAGCAGCTCAAGGGTTCACGAAGATTCATCGAGAAACGACGCAAAAGATCGGTCGTAAAAAAGAAACCTCTCTTTGGGTTGTAGCCGACCGATTCCGCCACTCTCGATGCGACAAAGCTCGAGGCATTGAAGCCATCGAAACCGCATTGCGCTTTGGTAAAGGGTCTTTGACCGTTTTTGCACAAACCTCTTCCGAAGAGCTCGAATGGCGATTTACCGAACGCTTGGCTTGCCCTCAATGTGGCACGCATTACAGTAAACCCACGGACTCCAGTTTCAGCTTCAACTCCCCTTTGGGTGCTTGCGAAACTTGCCGTGGCTTTGGTCGCGTTATCGGTGTGGATTATTCCTTGGTCATCCCCGATGAGTCACTTTCTTTATTGCAAGGTGCCGTCAAACCTTGGAACACGGCCACCAATCAAGATTGCCTTGCCGATATGAAGCGCTATGCCGCTCGAGACGGCATTCGCTTGGACGTACCGTATCGAGATCTCACCCAAGAAGAAAAAGATTGGGTTATCCATGGTGAGCCCGGTTGGAAAGGAAAGTGGCGAACACAGTGGTATGGCGTGGAGCATTTTTTCCAATGGTTGGAAACCAAAGCCTACAAGATGCATGTACGCGTCTTGCTTTCTCGATATCGTAACTATCAAGAATGCCCCGACTGCCAAGGCGCCCGTTTAAAACCCGAATGGCTTTTATGGCGTGTCGGCACAGCCGAGGCCGCACGCGTTGCCACTGAGGGTTTAAATTTCGTTCGTCACCGTTCTCCCGTTGCAACCTTTAGCGATGAAGTTCTCAACGGCTTGCCCGGATTGAACCTTTATGACTTGATGCGCCTTCCGCTTGAACGTCTTTTACGCTTTTTTGAAACCATCAAACAACAAGAAACGCTTGATCAAGCAGCCTGTGTTGTCATTGAAGAGATGCTAACGCGTATGCGTTATTTGGTGGATGTGGGTGTCGGTTATCTCACGCTTGATCGACAAAGTCGTACGTTATCCGGCGGCGAAGTCCAACGTGTCAATCTCACGACCGCTTTAGGAACGTCGTTGGTCAATACCCTTTTCGTACTGGATGAACCGTCGATTGGTCTTCACCCTCGCGACATGGATCGAATCAATGCGGTCATGCAACGCCTTCGTAATGCCGGCAACACGCTTGTGGTCGTCGAACACGATCCTCAGGTCATGCTTGCTGCCGACCACATTTTTGATATGGGCCCGGGCCCCGGCGAAAAGGGCGGTGAAATCGTCTTTTCCGGTACGCCCGCCGACCTAATGAAGGCTGATACGCTCACGGCTCGTTACCTCTCCGGGCGTGAACGCATCGATGCCATGAGCCAAGCTCGCCCCATCGGTGCAAATCACCCATGCCTGCATTTAAAGGGAGTCAAGGCTCATAACCTCAAAAACATTGACGTGACATTCCCCTTGCACGCCATGACGGTCGTCACCGGTGTATCGGGTTCGGGCAAATCGACTTTGATTGAAAACGTTCTTGTTCCCGCGCTTCTCAAAGCCAAAGGCAAACCTACCGAGGCAGCCGGCTCCCATGCCGCCCTCATCGGTGAGAACCTTATCAATGAACTTTATTTCGTTGATCAGTCCCCTATCGGCAAAACGACTCGCTCCAATCCGGCCAGTTACGTGGGCGCGTTCGACGCCATTCGTGCACTCTTTGCTCAAACCGACACTGCCAAGGCTCGTGAATACAAACCGGGGACCTTTAGCTTTAATTCCGGTGACGGTCGCTGCCCCGTGTGCGGAGGTAACGGTTTTGAGCACATCGAGATGCAGTTCCTCTCCGATGTTTACTTACGCTGTACGGAGTGTAACGGGACACGCTATCGCCCAGAAATCTTGGAAGTGACTCTCGAACGAGGCGATCAAAGTCTCAACATTGCTCAAGTTTTGGATCTGAGCGTTTCTCAAGCTTGTGAGTTCTTCAAACATGACAAAGCCGTCCTTCAAAAGCTCGAACCGCTTCAAAGGGTGGGGCTGGACTATTTGCGCTTGGGTCAACCGGTGCCGACACTGTCGGGCGGTGAAGCTCAACGATTAAAAATTGCAGGCTACTTAGCTGAGAAGAAAAAAACGAGTGAACAAGGCGATCTGTTCGTTTTTGACGAACCGACCACCGGTTTGCACTTCTATGACATTGCCAAACTGATGACCTCCTTACAAGAGCTTGTAAACCGAGGGCATTCGGTCATTGTCATCGAACACAACTTGGATGTGATCAACAGTGCCGATTGGGTGATTGATTTGGGTCCGGATGGGGGCGAAAACGGCGGGCAAATCGTCGAAGCCGGTCCGTTGGACGTTTTATTGGATAACGATGTTTCTTACACGGCCAAAGCACTTCGTACGTATCGTGAAACGCTCGCTGCTAAAAATTCCAGCGGCTACTTCACAATGGCATGCACAGCGCCGAATGTTACCGAACGACAAAACTTCGATGCGATTCGTATCCAAGGTGCCAAGGAACACAATCTCAAAAATGTCACCGTCGACATCCCGCACGATGCTTTTACGGTCATCACCGGTGTATCGGGCTCCGGCAAATCGACCCTCGCTTTTGATATTGTCTTTAAAGAGGGGCAACGCCGCTATTTGGAAAGCCTCAATGCCTATGCTCGAAGCATCGTCCAACCGGCAGCCAAACCGCATGTGGATAGCATCGCCGGTATCGCTCCGACCGTAGCCATTGAACAACGCACCAGTCGAGGTGGTCGCAAGTCAACGGTCGCCACCATGACAGAGCTTTATCACTTCTTGCGCCTGCTTTATGTCAAGCTTGGCAAACAATACTGCCCGACGTGCAACGTTGAAGTCACACCCAAAACCTTTGAGGAGATTTTGGCCGATGTGGTAACCCGTTATAAAGGTCACGGCATCGAAGTGTTGGCGCCTTTGGTCGTTCGTCGAAAAGGGATTTACAACGACCTCGCCAAATGGGCATTGAAGAAGGGTTATACGGAACTTCGTGTTGACGGCAAACACGTCTCGACGGAAAAATTCCCCAAGTTAGCACGCTACAAAGACCACACGATCGAATTGCCGATTCGTTCGTTGACGGTTGATGTTGCCGATGAAAAGGCACTTAAGTTGGTCCTTCAAGAAGCTCTCACCATCGGTAAAGGTTTGGTATCGGTTGTCGAATTGGATAGTTCAAGCGAAACCATTTTCTCAACCCACCGTTCTTGCCCGTGTTGTGGCACGAGCTTCCCGGAATTGGATCCGCGACTATTTTCGTACAACTCTTCCATGGGTTGGTGTCCGACCTGTTTCGGCACCGGTCAAATCATTGAGGGCTTTGATGAAAACGCCAGCGGTGAAGAACGCCAATGGCAAGATGCTCAAGCGAAACCCTGTCCGAGTTGTCACGGTGCTCGCCTCAATCCCACCGCTCGATTCGTTCGATTTGCCGGTCTGTCAATTGCCGAAATGACCCAAATGACCGTCTCCGAGGCCAAACGTTTCTTTGAAAAGATTCGCTTGAGCGGACGAGAAGCGGAAATTGCTAACGATGCATTGATCGAGATTCGTCTTCGTTTGTCTTTTTTGGAGGAAGTGGGCTTGGGTTATCTTTCCCTTGATCGCTCCTCCCCAACGCTCTCGGGTGGCGAAGCCCAACGAATTCGCTTGGCCTCCCAATTGGGATCCAATTTGCAAGGCGTTTGCTACATCTTGGATGAACCGACCATCGGGCTGCATCCTCGAGACAATCAACTGCTTTTGGACTCGCTTTCCAAACTCGTTGATAAGGGCAACACCTTGATTGTTGTCGAGCATGATGAAGACACGATTCGCCAGGCCGATTGCGTTATTGACGTCGGTCCCGGAGCCGGCGTTCGAGGCGGTCAAATCATCGCTAAGGGTACGGTCGATGAATTGGCCGACAATCCGCAATCCATCACCGGTCGTTATCTGAAGACACCGATTGCTCATACCTTTAAAGCCAAGCGTCCGATTGATGAATCGACGCAATGGATCGAGGTTATCGAGCCTCGTTTAAACAATCTTTGTGAAGACAAGATTGCGATCCCGATTGATCGTTTAACGGTTCTAACGGGCGTATCCGGTTCCGGCAAGAGCAGTTTCGCGCGCGGTGTTTTACTGCCGGCGCTCAGTGAAATGATTGCCAAGAAAGCTCCTTACGAAGGGCCATTGTGCCAACGTATTGCCGGTGCAGAAGCGATTAACCGTGTTTTAGAAGTCGATCAAACACCGATCGGCAAGACGCCACGCTCTTGTCCGGCTACTTATGTAGGTTTTATGGATGCAATGCGTCGGCTCTATTCCGGCACGAACGAAGCGCAAGCTCGAGGCTACGGTATCTCCCGCTTTTCATTCAATACCAAGGGAGGTCGATGTGAGGCTTGCGAAGGTCAAGGGATGCGCACTATCGAAATGAGTTTCTTGCCCGATGTCAAAGTCCCCTGTGAAGTCTGCGGTGGCAAACGCTTTAATGACGAAACGTTGGAAGTGCTTTGGAAGGGCAAGTCCATCGGAGATGCTTTGGCAATGGATATCGATGAGGCCGTTAGCTTCTTTGAAACGCAGACCTCAATCGCTCATGCTCTTCGTTTAATGCAAGATGTCGGATTAGGCTATTTAAGCCTAGGACAGCCCTCCCCGACGTTATCGGGCGGCGAAGCGCAACGCATCAAATTGGTCACCGAGTTGATCAAAGCTCGAGATGATGTCACACGTCGCGGTTATCGTGCGCCAAAAACGCTCTACATCTTGGACGAGCCGACCGTGGGTTTACACATGGCAGACGTCGAAAAGCTGATTGCCGTTTTGCATCGATTGGTGGATGCCGGCAACACCGTCATCGTGATCGAACATAACCAGGATGTGATGGCGCAAGCCGATTGGATTATCGATATGGGACCCGAAGGCGGTGATCAAGGCGGACACGTCGTGGCCTGCGGTATGCCAAATGAAATTCTTCGGAAAAAGACCCATACCGCCCGAGCGCTAAAAGCATTCAAAAAAGAGCACGACCGACGAACCAAAAACCAATAACGATTTGGGCCGCTCTGCGGCCCGTTCACATTAAATGAAAAATTCGTTTTCCCGATGCACACTAACAAAAGCGCTCAACTTTAATTGCATTACCTCCATGAAAGGCTCGGGTAAAACTCGTGCTCGCATCGGACAAGTGACTACACAACGCATGCAGAGAATGCATTTTGAAAGATCCGTCACCTTAGGATCAATCATCGAGATTGCCTGAGTCGGGCATTGCGTTACGCATGCTCGACACCCTAAACATTGCTCTGTCACCATCGGTGTTAAAGGAGCCTTCATGCCTTCACGATAAGGACGATTGCCGGGAACGGAGATGGATGCTTTTTCGTTTTGAGAAAGTTTGGTCACTACGGAATGCGCAAAGTGTCGAATCGACTCATTGTCTGCTTCGTTCGGCCGACCGTTGGCTAAAGCCGACACCACACTATGTTGAGCGACAATTGCCGCACTGCCAACAATCTCAAATCCAAGATCTTCGACTTCGTCATTCAATTCAAGAAGAGCATCTTCATAAGCACGATTTCCATAGACAACGACCGTGACCGCCTTTGCTCCACGAGACGAAATCTCGCGCAACCGCTCGATAGCAACTGTTGGCACTCGGCCCGCATAAACGGGCATAGCTATAACCGCTAACGGGCTTTGACAAACCGTTTGCGTGAGATTGCTCAAGGTAAGATCTATATGCTGATGGCGCTTTCCCCATTCGTTTGCAATGGTTTGCGCTACACGAAAGGTACTGCCGGTAGGGCTAAAACTTATTAAAGAGACATCAAACATAACCGATTCCGAACGTCAAAAAAAGGGGTGATCAATCGATCACCCCTTAGGAGAAATTAGCGTTTTTCTACATACCACATGGCTACCATCGCAATTAATAACATAATTGTGGATGGCAACAAAGCGACAACCAATGGCGGCCAGGTATTGAGCATCCCGACATACGAGAACAAATTGTTGACCGTATAGAAGCCGAGACCCAACATCACACCCGAGAAGATCTTGATACTCATCCCGCCGGATCGCGTATTCATATAAGCGAACGGCATCGACAGAGCAATCATTACCAAAATGGCGATCGGATAGAACGCTTTATTCCATAGCGCAATATCATAGCGACCGGTTTCTTGCTTACTTTGTTTCAAATGAGCAATGTATTGGTATAAACCGGACATAGACATATTTTCCGGTTTGAGCATCATGATGGCAAAGATGTTCGGACCAATTTGGGTCTTAAGCATCATGCTCACAGGCGGCGTCACCTTCACTGTTTCCATGATGGGTTCTTGCTTCATATCGCTCATCGTCGGCAATTGCGTGTTAATAGCCTTCGAGAGCAACCAACCTTGATTCTCAACGAAGCGAGCCGACGGAGCGGTCAGCACACGCGAGAGATGTTGATTGTCAAAATCAAAAACTCGCCAATTGAACGCTTCGCCACCCGGACGATAATTCGAAATATTGATATAACGAATTTCGGAGCTTGCGCCATCTTTTTGAATGACCTCTCGGACCCAAGTACCGGAGCTATAGCCGCGAGCAGACAGCTTACGCTTTAACAATTGAGCCTTGTACTCGCGAGAGAATTGGTCTGCAGGCGGTGCAATGAATTCACCGAAACCGTAAGTCAAAAAGACCAAAATCAAGCCGGGAACCATCAACATGCTGGCCAAGCGAACCGGGCTAAGACCGGCCACGCGTAAAATCGTGAACTCCGAACTTGCAGCCCAACGGCTCATCACAAAGACGGCGCCAAGCAATGCAGCAATCGGCATGATTTCATAGACACGCATCGGCACGGCCATAAACGTAATGACGAGCGCTTGCCAAAGCGTATATCGAGAACCGATTCGGCCGATTTGACTCATCAACTCGAAGAACATGAAGAGGCCGACCAAGGCCAACAGCACGAAACCGGTCGTTAACAAAATCTCTTTGGTCAATTGTCGGGTAATCACATTCATATTAAGACTCCCGAGAACGCCAGTAATACAAACTCATCCAACGTGGTAACCAACGCTGCCAAATCGTTCGACGCAAGAAGAGCAGGATCGCCATTACAGTAAAGACGCCGTTAATCAACAGAACGGTCGGCCACAAAGACAACTGTCCTTGTTCGATTAACGACTTACCGACGCTAATGCCATTCAAATAAAGCACGAAAATCAAAAGCGCAATCACCATGTTGAAGCTTCGACCCATACGAGGATTCGTAAACGACAACGGGATGGCAATCATGATCAAATTCAAGGCGGCTAAAGGCCACGAAACACGCCACATAATTTCAGCCTTGGATTCGTTGTCATAAACAGTCCAGAGCAAAGGTAACGGGCGAGTATCAGTATTGGCCATTGCCATCGCCTTATCCGGTTTCACGTCAAGACGAATACTGTAGGAACCGAATTCCGTAACTTTATATTCGGGTGTACCGGCTTCGCCTTCATAGCGGCGACCGTTTTCCAAAACAATATAACGGTCACCCAATTCATTAACTTGGACGCGACCGGAAGCGGCCACCACAATCATTTCTTGATTGCGAGCGGTTTGAGTCAAGAAAACGTTCTTAACGGATAAACCGTCTTCAGAGACTTCTTCGATAAAGAAAACGTGACGACCGCTCTGAATTTCGACAAAACGACCGGGAGAAAGACGAGTGACATCATCACGCTGCGTATAGAGTTCGCGGTTAAGTTCACTTTGACCCTTAGCCCACGGAGAAATCACCAAACTCAACGTGGCGATTAACAAAATGATCGGAATAGCAAAACGTAAGACCGGTCGAATCCAAGCGGTCAAACTGATACCACCGGAGGAAAACCAAACGACCATTTCGCTATCTAACCAGCAACGGGTCATGGTCATCAATACGGCAATGAATAAAGAGACAGCCAACAACGGTGCCATGTTCACGAGGGATTCGTAAACAACCATCTCAATGACTGTACCCGTATCGATGCGACCACCAGCAGCCATACCCAAAATGCGCACGAGGCCGATGGTGATCACAATAGAGAAAATCACCGTAAATACAGCACCGGCAGAGTTGGCGAGTTCGCTGACAAGCGAGCGTCTAAAAATCATGCTTATCCTTGATTGGAATTGGGGCTTGAAAGAAAACAGACACCCCAGTTTAACCTCTGTATTTTATAGGAAAACACTATTTTTCTAAACATTTCGATCAAAATAAAAGGCCCCAGCTTCTTACGAAACTGAGGCCTTCTAAGGGGTAAGCCAAGCAATGTCCTACTTTCACTGGAAATACAACCAACTATCATCGGCGCTAAGGCGTTTCACTGTCCTGTTCGGAATGGGAAGGAGTGGGACCACCTTGC
>JAGCMT010000110.1 GCA_017646335.1 Burkholderiaceae bacterium | reverse complement strand
GGTGCTCTTCGTTGCAGGCGGGGCCATTGGCTTGGGTGCAATCGCCAGGGGTGACACGTCGGTCGTGCCCAAGGGCGGCACGCCGTCCGGGTTCCTCGGCTTTGATATCTGTGCTCTCTTGACGAACATCGGTACCAAGCAAGCCGCCGGTACCGGTTTCTTGATCATGACGGC
This sequence comes from Burkholderiaceae bacterium, assembly GCA_017646335.1. Lineage (GTDB taxonomy): Bacteria > Pseudomonadota > Gammaproteobacteria > Burkholderiales > Burkholderiaceae_F > Aphodousia. The sequence goes on along the minus strand of JAGCMT010000110.1, from coordinate 5,944 downwards.
CGGTGGTTTCGCCGCCTACATGGACAAGATCGGTGCAGCACGTGCCCTCGTGAACGTTGCTGTTAAGCCGTTGTCCATGTTGAAGGCTCCGTACCTCGTGTTGGTCGGTGGTTACTTGATGGGCCAAATCTTGGTCTTGGTGATCCCGTCTGCTGCCGGTTTGGCCATGCTTCTCTTGGTTGCTTTGTTCCCGATCCTTCGCGGTGTCGGCGTCTCCGCCGCTTCCGCTGCTGCCGTGATCGGTACGACCGCCGGTATGTGCTTAGGCCCTGCCTCCGGTACGGCTAACTTGGCTGCTAAGACCGCCGGTCTTGATCCGATCATCTACTTCGTTCAATGCCAATTGCCGGTTGCTATCCCGACGTTGATCGCCGTGGCCGTTTGCCACTACTTCGTTCAACGCTACTACGACAACAAGGGTGATGACGTTTACGCCGATGCTGCTGATGCCAAGAAGGTCGATGCTCCTGATGCACCGACGTGGTATGCCATCTTCCCGTGGCTCCCGGTTTTCTTGATGATCACGTTCTCCAAGCTCGTCATCACGAGCATCAAGATCGACACGATCGCTGCTTTGTGGCTCGTGTGGATCCTCGTCGTGTTGGTCGAATTGATCCGCTTGCGCGACCCGAAGCGCGTGTTGAAGGACGCTACGGCCTTCTTCCAAGCCATGGGTAAGATGTTCGCCGGTATCGTTAGCTTGATCATCTGCGCTGAGTTCTTCGCATCCGCTTTGAAGCTCTCCGGTCTCATCACGCTCCTCATCAACTCCGCTCAAGACGTGGGCGCCGGCATGGGCTTCATGACGGCTATCTTGTCCGGTATCGTCGGTTTGGTGACGTTCTTGACGGGTTCCGGCGTCGGTGCATACTCCTCCTTCGCCGCTTTGGCTCCGGACGTTGCTGCCGGTCTCGGCGGTACGGTGAGCTCTTTGGTCACGCCGATGCAATTTGCTTCCGGTATGTTGCGTGCTATGAGCCCGGTGGCCGGCGTTATCATCGCCGTGGCCGGTGCTGCTGGCATCTCCCCGATGGCAATCGTTCGTCGTACGGCTGTTCCGATGTTGGTCGGTATGGTTGTTACGCTCATCGCTAACGCCATTTTCTTGGCTTAATGATGAAAAGAGGAAGCCTGATTTAATTCGCGCTTCCTCTTAATTCTGCGAACCTCAAGCCGCTTTGGTAACAAAGCGGCTTTTCTTTTTCTCCCGCATTTCTTCCGTAACCGTTTGTCTCAAAATCGTTTTCTTGGGTTTTCTCATGCGATAGCATCACGTTGAAAACCATCACCCCCGATTGTTTTCATATCACTTCAGAGGACTCCCTTTATGAAGAAAACACAATTAGTGCCGTCGCTGATGGCGGGCTTAATGAGTGTGACCGGTGCCTTTGCTTGTACCGGCATCACTTTTGAATCCAAAGACGGTGCCTACATCATGGCCCGTACGATTGAAGCTCACGAATTCAAACTCGATAGTCGTTACGGTATTTTCCCACCCAACATGGAATTTCAAGCCCAAACGCCTAACGGTAAGACCGGGATGAAATTCAAAAACAAATACGGCTTTGTCGGACTCACCGTGCAAGAAAACACCTTCACGGTCGAAGGCCTCAATGAGGCAGGGCTTTCCGCCGGTCTCTTTTTCTTCCCCGACTACGGCCGCTACGCGGACTACGACCCCAACAACAATGCAAAAACCATTGCCGATATGGAATTGGTCACTTGGATCTTAGGCCAATTTAAAAACGTGGATGAAGTTCGACACGCCATCTTCAATGTCGATGTCGTCGGCATCTTCCCCAATACCGGCACAGTCCACTATCGCGTGGGCGACACCACCGGCAAACAAATCGTGATTGAGATTGTCGACGGTCAAGTTCAAATTTTCGATAATCCTTTGGGCGTTTTGACCAATTCGCCGGGTTTTGCTTGGCACATGACCAATCTGAATAATTATTTGCACTTACAACCCGGTCAAGTACCTGAACAACAATGGGGCAACATCGTGTTGAAATCCATTGGCACGGGTGCCGGCATGAAGGCCTTACCCGGCGATCCGACACCGCCTTCTCGATTTATTCGCGCCGCTTTCTACAAGGCAACCGCTCCGCTTCGTGATACGGCTCGAGAAACCGTTGTGCAAACGTTCTCCATTTTGAACGCCTTTGATATTCCCACGGGAATCGAGCACGCCGTCGGAGAAGCGCCTCCGGAATTGATTAGTGACACCCAATGGACGGCCGTCACGGATTTAACCAATCGAAAAATCTATTACCGCACGTCTTGGAACACGACCATTCGAGAAATCGATCTCAAGCGCATCAACTTCGGTCGAGTGAAATATCAAAATCATCCGCTCGACGAGGTTGCCGAACAGCCGATTGAAAAGATCGACATTCGTTAACCAGACAAAAAGGCGGATGATTCTCGCGAGCCATCCGCCTTCTTTCTCATTGGACCTAGAACTTACTTTTTACTTGCAAACAATTCACTGGCCAAAGTCGAACCCAAGATCAACAAAGCGCCGACAAATCCCGTCCAACCCAAAGGCTCGTGCAGCACCAGCCACGAGAGAACGACCGACATGAGCGGATCGACGTAGGAATACAGCGAAATGGTTTGTGCAGGTAACTTCGTAAACGATCCAAAAAAGAGCGCATAAGCGATCCCCGTATGCACAAGGCCCAAAACCATTAAAAGGATCACGCCCTTGAAAGTCCATTCAAGCGAAGAAAAATCAACCGTCAACAACGCATACGGAATGAACACCAAAGCGGCCGAACCCAATTGCATGATGGTGCTGTCGTAGGTTGATACGCCCTTGACGAATTTATTAAGAAACATCACCGAGGCATAGAAAACGGCCGCAGAAATGGCTAGCACAATGCCCCAGAAGCCCCGAACTTCCCCATCAATAAAACCGGAAACAAAGACCATCCCCAAAAGCGCAACCGAAACGCAAGCCAATTGCAAGCCGGTAATTCGTTCCTTGAGAATCAAAGGCGAGCCAACGATCACAAAGACCGGCGCCAAGTAGTAGCAAAGCACGGCAACGGCAATCGTCGTATGGCTGAAAGCTTCAAATAGCAGCATCCAATTCAAACCCAAGGCGATACCGGAAGCCACTAACACCTTGGCATTGGCACGAATGGACGCTTTGTTGATGATTTTGCCCGTCAAATAGACGAACCCCAACATAAAAAGGGTACCCAAAACGGCTCGAGCCATCACAATGATGGTCGAAGGCATCTCAACGAATCGAACGGTGAGCCCGACCGTCGAAAAAATCAACATGGAAAGTAACACTTGAATTTTCGGATGCATAGCAAAGCACTTTCATTTTTATTTTCATCTTCAATACAGTCATCTTACGCTGAAAAAACAAACACTTTTGTCAAAAAGTACTTAGCTGAAAAAGAAAAAGGCGACTCGTTGGAGTCGCCCTTCGTCGAATCGAATCGATCAGTCGTTTTTGACGGCTTTTTCCGTATTTTGTTGCGAGAAAATCCAGTCCAAAAAACCACCCTTATTGCGCGAGCAAACCAAGATCTTGCCTTCGCCACGGAATTTCAGCACCACGCCTTCCCCTGTCGTTTGGCTATTGACGAGCTTACCGAATAAGCCGGTTTTACCCGTATTGATCGTCAACTCATAATCGAGCTTGGCGTCCCATGCCACCAAATGACCGTTATCGATCAAAAGCGTTTGACCGGGGCAGACGGTCAACTCTCGAATGGAGCCGAAACCGGATACGGCCACTTGACCTCGTCCTTCGGTTCCCATAATGAAAAAGCCACCGTTGTTACCGAGTAAAGCACGACCCAACCCTTGAGACTTCACCGACAACTCAACGTCCTCAGTAGCAGCCAAGAACGCTCCGTCAGACAACATATATTGACGCTCACCCACATCCAAAATGCGGATGTCACCCGGAATATTGGGCGCTAAGAGTGCTTGACCGGGTCCCTCTTCGGCTTCGATATATTGTTGGAAGAACGTTTCATCGTTTAAGAATTTACGAGCGATGGACTTTAAGACACCACCGCGACTTTTTCCTTTCAAACTTAAAACGCCATCCATGGCGACCATGGCGTTCGATTCAGCCAAGACCTTATCACCACGCTCCAATGCCACCGTCAATAAGGGATCGACACCCCCCGTAATCTCAAATCGAACCATGATTACACTCCTAACAAAAATCTGACATTTTCAGTGTAGCAAAACGCAACGTCTTTAATGCTTTTAGGCACAAATCGAAACAAAAAACGCCGAAAGTGTAATACTTCGGCGCTTTTCACAAAACTTTTTATTCGTCTTGCGGGATGGAATAGAACGCTTCGCGATAGAATTCGGCTTCGTCATCGGTTGCCCAACGAGCGATATCATAGCGTTCATCATAGAGAATCGGAACACTCAAACCGGCAAAGTGAATGGCACTGCCTTCAAAGTCCGGCAAATACGTACGATAACCGCACCAATAGCCTTCAAAGCAAAGCATGTCGTAACCGGCCTCAAAAGCCAATTGACGCACCTTCGTCGGGATACGGCCTTTACGGCCGTTGCCAACGGCAGCTTTCATATGAACCAAAACATTACGAAGTTCACGGCAACGATCTTTGGTGCGCACTGTCATCAACGTACCCATGTTCTCACTCTCCTACTGAATCTTTTTTAACAACATAACAACCGTATTTTCCTCTTTTGAATGTTTCCCAACAAGACCTAAATCAAGGTTTCCAACAAAATCGGGAACTTTCTCTCAGAAAGACGTTTTTCCGAGAAATTCAGGCACCAATCGGGATACTTTTGCGTGAAGTCCACCCCAAAGCGATGTTTGAGAAATAACAAACAAACTATAATATCTGAAGAAAATCATAACTTTTAGCTTGTTATTCCACCATGGCCGACAACACTTACCGTTACCTCAGTACGCTCATTCAAGAAGGCAGTTTCTCTCGTGCCGCCCAAGCGTTGGAAATTTCTCAACCGTCGCTTTCTCAATTCATTCAACGTTTGGAAGCCGACATCGGTGCGACCTTAATCGACCGTAATGCGCGTCCCGTGCAACTGACTTACGCCGGCGAATGTTTCTTGGAAACGGAAAAAGAAATCGCAGGTCTTCGCGATCGTCGTCGACAACAAATCGCTGATATCGGTGCCGGCATCAAGGGCAAAGTTCGTTTAGGTGCCTCTCACTACCGATCCACGTATTTTTTAACGGCGGTCCTGCCGGCTTTCCGAAAGCTCTACCCCAACATTGATATCTCGTTGGAAGAAGGCACAACGATGCAATTGGAAGAGTTCGTGCATTCGGGCAAGACGGACATCTCGCTGGTGCTTCAACCGATCGACAACCCCGAACTCGATAGCGTGATGCTTTATCGCGAAAAGTTATTGATCGCTTTAGCGGCTGATCATCCGCTCATCCAAAAATTGCCTGCGAGCGATGAAGAATTCCCGGCATTGCCTTTTGAGTACTTGGATCGTCTTCCCTTTATCCGCATCAAAAAGGGGCAGAAATTCCATAAGCTTTTTGAAGCCATGTGCGAAAAATGCAATGTGATGCCGCATATGGTGCTCGATAGCGAATCGCCCATCGCCGCCTTGGCTTTGGCAAGCGTCGGTTTGGGAGCGACGTTTGTTACGGAGACGTTGGCTCGTCGTAGCCATACCCCGGCCCCCGTACGTTACTTCCGATTGGAGCCCGCCATGCCCGATCGGGTTGTCGTTGCCGCTTATAAAAAGGATCGCTATCTTTCCAAGGCCGCACAAGCCTTAATTGAAGTAATGAAGCATATCGGCGAAAAAGAATTTGCGCGCGGTTAATCTCTCCTAGCTCTGAAACGAGCAAAGCCTACCGATCGGTAGGCTTTGTCGTTTCTAGGAGTCAAGAAGTGTTAGTCGATGTATTCGCACTTCTTGATGATTTCTTCAACGATCGGTT
>JAGCMT010000109.1 GCA_017646335.1 Burkholderiaceae bacterium | reverse complement strand
TTTGGGTGAAACGGTCGTTCAAGGCGCCGTCAACCCGGACGAATTCTACGTTCACAAGCCCATGCTCGAAGCTGGCAAGTTCCCGATCATCCGCCGCGCCTTGGGCAGCAAGTTGATCAAGATGGAATTTGATCCGGAAGGTGCTAAGGGCGGTCGCTCCGTTCGTACGGTCGACGTGGCTGCTGAAGATCGTCGCAAGTTTGCTATCACCGACGAAGACGTCGTTGAATTGGCTAAGTTCGCCATGATCATTGAAAAGCACTACGGCCGTCCGATGGACATCGAATGGGGTAAGGACGGTTTCGACGGTAAGATCTACATCTTGCAAGCTCGTCCGGAAACGGTTAAGAGCCAACAATCCGGTGCAGACGTCCAACAACGCTTCTCCTTGAAGACCAAGGGTGCTGTTCTCGCTTCCGGTCGTGCAATCGGTCAAAAGATCGGTGTCGGTACGGTGCGTATTGTGGCTGACGCTTCCGAAATGGAACGTGTTCAAGCCGGTGACGTGTTGGTTACGGACATGACGGACCCGAACTGGGAACCGGTCATGAAGCGCGCCAGCGCCATCGTGACGAACCGCGGTGGTCGTACGTGCCACGCCGCTATTATTGCTCGCGAATTGGGTATCCCGGCTGTGGTCGGTTGCGGTGACGCAACGGAACGCGTGACGGAAGGTCAAATGGTGACGGTCTCCTGCGCTGAAGGCGACACGGGCATCATCTATGAAGGCGCACAAGAAGTCGTTATCGAAGAAGTTCAACGTGGTGCTTTGCCGGATATCCCCGTGAAGATCATGATGAACGTCGGTAACCCGCAATTGGCTTTCGACTTCCAAGCCATCCCGAACAAGGGTGTTGGTTTGGCTCGTCTTGAGTTCATCATTAACAACAACATCGGTATCCACCCGAAGGTTGTTTTGGACTACCCGAACGTCAACAGCGAATTGCGTGACGCCGTGGAACGTCTCTCTGCCGGTTACAAGGATCCGGTTGACTTCTTCGAAAGCAAGCTCGCCGAAGGCGTGGCTACGATTGCTGCTGCATTCTGGCCGAAGAAGGTCATCGTTCGCTTGTCCGACTTCAAGAGCAACGAATACAAGAAGTTGATTGGTGGTGCTCAATACGAACCGGATGAAGAAAATCCGATGTTGGGCTTCCGCGGTGCTTCCCGTTACATCGCTCACTCCTTTGCTGAATGCTTCCGTATGGAATGCCGTGCAATGAAGCGTGTTCGCGACGAAATGGGTCTCACCAACGTTGAACTCATGGTTCCGTTCGTTCGTACGATTGACGAAGCTCGTCAAGCTATCGAAATCATGGAAAAGAACGGTTTGAAGCGTGGCGAAAACGGCTTGCGCGTCAACATGATGTGCGAACTCCCGTCCAACGCAGTCTTGGCTGACAAGTTCCTCGACTACTTCGACGGTTTCTCCATCGGTTCTAACGACATGACGCAATTGACGTTGGGCTTGGACCGTGACTCCGGTCTCGTGGCAGCAACGTTCGACGAACGCAACGAAGCCGTTAAGGTTATGCTCTCCATGGCAATCAAGGCTTGCCGCGAACGTGGTAAGTATGTCGGTATCTGCGGTCAAGGTCCTTCCGACCACGAAGACCTCGCTCAATGGCTCATGGACGAAGGTATCGAATCCATGTCCTTGAACCCGGATACGGTCGTTGATACGTGGCGTCGTTTGGCTAAGTAATTCTTAGCTAACCGCTAAAAACAGCAAAACCCGTGGACTTTGTTCACGGGTTTTCTGTTGTTTGGTAACAAAATTTTAGATATACGGGTTTCTACTAGATTTTTGCCGAACGAGAATCCTATAATTAAAAAGTAGTACTGTTTTTTCACTTCAAAAGCAACGCATTAGAAAGGAAGACGCGTGGAACACCATGTACCGTTGATTGCGACCTTGGCTTGGGGCTTGGGTTTAGCTCTCTTGTTCGGTTTTGTGGCCAGTCGACTGAAGGTACCGGCATTGGTCGGTTACTTGGTCGCCGGTATTGCCATTGCACCGACGACACCGGGTTTCGTGGGTGATGAGCAATTGTCGACGCAGTTGTCCGAAGTCGGCGTGATGCTTTTGATGTTCGGGGTCGGCTTGCATTTCTCGCTTGCTGACTTGATGCGCGTGAAAAAAATTGCCGTGCCCGGAGCGATTGCTCAGATGGGGCTGGCCACCATTTTAGGGATGGGGGTCGCCACCCTTTGGGGATGGTCTTTTTCTGCCGCCTTTATTCTCGGTTTGAGTTTGTCTTGTGCCTCCACCGTGGTGCTTTTGAAAGGCTTGCAAGCGCACGGCAGTCTTGAATCCGGTGAGGGTCAAGTGGCCGTCGGTTGGTTGGTTGTCGAAGACATCGTCACCGTTTTCCTCTTGGTGCTTTTGCCCTCGATCGCCGGTGCTTTGGTATCCGATAAAGCATTGGATTTGAGTGTCGGTTGGGACGTATTGCACGCACTCATTTTGATGGCCGGTTTTGTCGTTTTGATGTTGGTCATCGGTCGTCGTGTTTTGCCGTGGATTTTGATGCGTGCGGTGCAAACCGGTTCGCACGAAATTTTTACGCTGTGCGTGATTGCCATCGCCATCGGCATTGCCTTTGCGGCTTCTGAAATCTTTAATGTCTCCTTTGCTTTGGGAGCCTTCTTTGCCGGTATGGTGATGCGTGAATCCGAGTACGCCCACCGTGCCGCCCAAGACACCTTGCCGCTTCAAGATGCCTTCTCCGTAATCTTCTTCTTGGGTGTCGGCATGCTCTTTGATCCGATGATTTTGGTTCAAGAGCCGCTTAAGGTTTTGTGTGTCGTCTCCATTATCATGATCGGTAAGAGCGCCGTGGCTTTGGGCTTGGTGCGGGTTTTGGGTTACTCGTGGCGTTATGCGTTGACGATTGCCGCCGCTTTGGCTCAGGTCGGTGAGTTCTCCTTCATTTTGGCAGGCTTGGGTTTGAATTTGGGTCTTTTACCCAAGGATGGGATGACGTTGATTTTGGCCGGTGCCATTATCTCGATTGCGTTGAATCCGTTGCTCTTTATGCTGGTTGAGCCGATACTGAAGAAAATTTCGCCGGCTCGTCCGTTGCCTGATCCCGTGGTGGTGAGTTCTCATAATCATGCCAAAACGAAGGGTCCCGTCATTATCGTCGGTGCCGGCACGATGGGTCGCAATTTGCATGAGTCCTTAACCGATAAGGGCATTCCCAATTTCGTCGTCGAAAAGAACGTGTCGCTTTTGACCGAAGAAGAGCAAATGCGAAACTTCGTTTTGGGTGACGCAACGCATGCCAATATTTTGGAACGCGTGTTTATCGAAAAGGCCGAATTGGTTATTTTGACTTTGGACGACGCTTTAGGTGAACGTAAGATCATTGAAGAAATCCATAAGCTCAATCCTGATGTGCGTGTGATCGCCCTGTTGAGTAAAGACGGTGATCGCGACTTCTTTAAGGATACGAGCGGTGAGTTGATTCCCAATATCCAATGCTTGGATGTCCGCAAGGAAATTGCCAAGAATGTGCTCTACTACAGTGTCGGATACTATCGTCGTAAATAGTCGATAGCTTCCAAAAATGAGGCAGATAGATTTTGTTATGAGCGCCCCGAAATTCGGGGCGCTTTTGCGTCTAAACCGTTACAATTTTCAGATAGAAAGAGCGAAAAATCGGAGGCAACATGGGCTCGGTTTTAAGTCTCAGGGGCGTGAATTTTCAGGTCGGCGATAAGCGACTCATTGATGATGTGTCGATGGAGATCGAGCAAGGGAGTTGCTTTTGTATCGTCGGGCCCAGCGGTTCCGGAAAGAGTACGCTCATTCGCTTGTTCAATCGCTTAAATGTCAAAACCTCGGGTGACATTCTTTATCGCGATCATCCGATCGAGTTCTACCCGGTCTCTCAATTACGACACCGAATCGGAATGGTTTTTCAACGAACCACCGTTTTTCCCGGCACGGTCGCCGACAATCTTAAATTGGCTCTGCAATTTCAAAACGCTAAAACCATCGAAAGTTCTCGCTTCACAACGGTCTTGCAGCAAGCCGGTCTAAAGCCCGCTTATCTATCCGAAAATGCCGAACTCTTAAGCGGTGGCGAACAACAACGGTTAGGTATCGCTCGGGCGCTTGTGATCGAGCCCGACGTGTTGTGTCTGGATGAACCGACCTCGGCGCTTGACGTCGAAGCCGCCCATCAAGTCATCGATACGGTCAAGTCGCTTCGAGGCAAGATGACGGTTGTGATGGTGAACCACCGATTGGAAGAAGTCGAAGAAGTCGCTACGCATGTGGCGTTGATCGATGGCGGAAAGATTATAGAAATGGGGACGAGTGACGAATTTTTCCAACATCCCCAAACGGATCGCCTCAAAGCCTTTTTAGCGGCTTATCGTCGTAAGGGAGGCGCATCATGAGTCTCTATCTCTCGATTGAACAAATGGCGATGGCGGCCTCCTTGGTCGTTGTTGCCATGGCGATTTCCACTTGGTTGCGCCTCGGCTTAACACAAAACCTTTTTGTCGGGGCTATACGCGCTTGTGTCCAATTAACCGTCATGGGCTATGTGCTCGTGTTTGTCTTTGAGAGCACCAACTTCGCGCTCATCGGGGCTTTGTTGCTCTTTATGATCGGTTTGGCCGCTCAAACGGCATCGGCTCGTCAACGCTCAGGCCTTTACGATCGTCGCCGTGTCCGAATTTACGCCTTCTTATCGATTCTGTTGTCGACCTCCATCACGCTGACCTTCATTACGCAAATGGTCGTGAAAATCGATCCATGGTATTCGCCGCAATACTGGGTGCCGTTAGGCGGCATGATCATTGCCAACTCGATGAATGCGGCCGCTTTGGGCGCCGAGCGCTTCTTTAGCGAGATGGTGGCTCGTCGTTTTGAAGTGGAAACTCTGTTGGCCATGGGGGCCAAGCCTCGACAAGCTTGTGCGTCGCTTTATCGTCGGGCGGTGGGAGCTGCGATGATGCCGACCGTGAGCTCCATGATGGTGGTGGGGTTAGTGTCGATTCCCGGCATGATGAGCGGTCAGATTCTCTCGGGTGTCTCTCCCTTGCTAGCCATTCGTTACCAATTGGTTGTGCAGTTTATGGTGGCAGGGTCTGCTGCCATTACCTCCTCGGCCCTTGTGATGCTCTACGGTCGCAGTTTCTTTGACGATTCCAGCGAGTCGTTACATTTGCATCGCCTTTTAGGCAACTCGAAAAACTAAAAAACGATAAACTGTAAGTGTGCAAAAAACGATGACGTGAAAGGACAAAAATGGAAATCAGTTTGACGATCGTTTGGTTGGTTTCGGCAGCAATTTTGGGCATTGCCGAAATGTTGGTCGGGACTTTTTATCTTTTGGTTTTGGCCGGTGCGGCGGTGGTGGCTGCCGTGGCGAGTTTGATGAACGCAACGCTTGAGTGGCAATTGGCTGCGTTTGCCGTGGTTGCTTTGGCAGGATCCCTTTGGGTTCGTCGCTTTCGTGCGCTGAATGCCGGCGTTAACGAAAAAGAAGTTCATCAATTGCAAAATTTAGACGAAGGTCAGTTGGTCGAAGTGGCAAACTTTGATGAGCAAGGTCGCACGAAAGTCCAATACCGTGGTGCCGAATGGATGGCGCAGGCGGCTTCCGGTCAAGCATTGACTGCCGGGGCTTGGCGAATTGTGGAAGTCAAAGGCAATGTGCTTGTGATCGAAAAGAATTAAGAATAGCGATAGGAGTGATGACGATGTTTGAAATCACCGAATTCATGGTGTTTACGTTTGTCTTGGTTTTGGTGGCCATCGTTTTTGTGATGAAGGCCATCAAGGTGGTGCCGCAACAGTCGGCTTGGATCGTGGAGCGTTTGGGGAAGTTCCATTCCGTTTTGTCGCCGGGTTTGAATGTCGTGGTTCCGTTTATTGACCGTGTGGCTTACAAGCATTCCTTAAAGGAAGTGCCGTTGGATACGCCGAGTCAAGTTTGTATTACGAAGGACAACACGCAATTGTCGGTCGACGGCGTGCTCTTTTTCCAAGTCACCGATCCCAAGCGTGCGAGTTACGGCACGAGCAATTACATCATCGCCATTACCCAATTGGCTCAAACGACCTTGCGTAGTGTGATCGGTAAGATGGAATTGGACAAGACGTTTGAAGAGCGTGATTTGATTAACCAATCCGTGGTGTCGGCCATTGACGAAGCTGCCTTGAACTGGGGCGTGAAAGTGTTGCGTTACGAAATTAAAGACTTGACGCCGCCCGCCGTGATTCTTCAAGCGATGCAACAACAAATCACGGCTGAACGTGAAAAGCGTGCCGTGGTGGCAGCCTCCGAAGGTCGCAAGCAAGAACAAATCAATTTGGCTACCGGTGCCCGCGAAGCGGCCATTGCTCAGTCTGAAGGTGAAAAGCAAGCTGCGATCAATAAGGCTGAAGGGGAAGCCGCTGCAACGTTGGCGATTGCAACGGCTACGGCAGAAGCGCTTCGCCGTGTGGCTGAAGCCACGCAATCGCCCGGCGGTATGGATGCCGTCAATTTGAAGGTGGCCGAGCGTTATGTCGATGCTTTCTCCGGCATTGCCAAAAAGGGTAATACGTTGTTGTTGCCGGCCAATATGAACGATATGGGGAGCATGATTGCTTCGGCGATGAGCATCATGCGATCGACGGATCCGAACGCGCAAAATCAAGAAACGGCCGCCCAAATTCTTCAGAACCTCAAGAAATAATTTACAATAACGGCTAGCAGAAAATCGGCCGATGCAGAGCATGCGTTCTGCATCGGCTTTTCTTTGTTAAGAGAAAAGGTTCGTTATGCAAAAAGCCGTTGCTTTGAATGCCTCTTTGATCGATTTGACCGATCCGACCATTTTGTCGACGCTCTTTGATTCCTTGTTGGATGAAACGATGCGTTGTTTGTCCGAGAGCGAAGATGAGAATGAAGGGTTGGAAAAGCAAATGGAGATGGTGGCCTTCACGAGTGCGATTCTTCGCGGTGACGTTGGCGCGATGCCGTTGGCCGATGAGAAACAACCGGCCGTGATCGCAAGCCGCTTGAAGACGTATTTTGCAGGTTTGGAAGACACCCGAGCATTGGTGGAGACCGTTCAAGATGACGGGGAATATCTCTTCATCGCTCTTTGCATGATGACCAAAGATTTTGTTCATTTGTTGATGACCTCGAGCCAAGCCGATGAGACGCAAGAAGTGTTTGATTTGCGTCGAGATGCGTTGGTGGCAGAATGGGTCAAACGTTTTTTAGCTTGAAGTAAGTAGCCATGACGCAAGAAAAAGAAGTCATTGAACAACAAACCCCGGTCGAGCAATACGATTTGGCCGATCAGTCCATTTTGGAAGAATTGTTTGAAGTAGTGCTCTATGACGTGGTTCGTCGTATCAAGATGGTGCATGAAGGGGCATTAAAGACGGAAGATGCCACCGCCATGGACAAACAATCCGCCGCCTTTTTGGCCGGTGTTTTGGCCGGTAAGAACGAACAGTTCAAACCGAAGGCTTTCTGGAGCGGAGATCCCTTGGCAAGCTACCTTCGTGCGTATTTGAAGCCGCGCTTTGAAAAGGTGGGTGTTAATGAGGCCGATTTGGCCGATACGCGCGGCGTGTTGCAAGCCACGGCTTTTGAATTCATCTGTGACGTTTACACGATGACGAAGACCGATGCCATCGTGGCCGATGCTGAAAAGTTTAAGCTCGAGGGCAAACGTCTTTGCCGTATGTGGGCCGAACGTATGTTGGGTCGCATGGAAAGCGATCCCATCGAATGGGGTAATGCCTGATGGGGTGCTGTCAATCGCATGCCACCAAGCGTGAATTGGGTGCCAATATTTCGAGTTGTGCCGTCGCTGAAGTCGTGATTCGTCAAGCGATCACGAACATGTGGCAACG
>JAGCMT010000108.1 GCA_017646335.1 Burkholderiaceae bacterium | reverse complement strand
TGAAGCGACGCTTCGTCTTGTTATTTGCGTGAGAGACGTGATGGCCGACCATCGGCGCTTTGCCGGTGACTTGACACACTCGTGCCATCGCTAACTCCAGTCAAAAAATTTTGAAAAAACAATCCACCCGAAGGCACATTTATGCCCTCAGCGGAAAACAGTGGGATGGATTATACGCATCCGCTAACCCATTAGCAAATATATTTCACAAAAAAATGAAAATTGCTTGTTTTGTAGGGGTTTGCGGGCGATTTTACCTGAAAAAAGCAGCGGCGGACCTTCTAAATGGGTTCGACTAGCGGCTCGATAGTTCGCTAAAATTAACTTTTTCGTGCTTACTGTTTCAATGTTACGTAAAGGATTCGTCATGAAAGTCGTTTTGGCCCAACCGCGTGGTTTTTGTGCCGGTGTGAATCGCGCCATCACAATCGTTGAGCGTGCGTTAGCTCTTTATGGGAGTCCCATTTACGTTCGTCACGAAATCGTTCACAACAAGACGGTTGTTGAAGAATTGCGTCAAAAGGGCGCGATTTTTGTAGATCATTTGTCTGATGTTCCGGACGGATCGACCGTGATTCTTTCCGCTCATGGTGTTCCTAAGAGTGTGAAGATGATTGCTGCCAATCGTAATCTTCGCGTGTTTGATGCCGTGTGTCCTTTGGTGATGAAAGTTCATCGTGAAGTGTTGAGTATGCACGCTCAAGGTTTGACGGTGATTGTGATCGGTCATGAAGGTCATGCTGAAGTGGAAGGCACGATGGGTCAGGTCGATGACAATATTTACCGCGTTAGCACTCCTGAAGAAGTGCAAGCCTTGGTTGTTCCCGATGAGAACAAGGTGGGCTATGTGACGCAAACGACCTTGTCGACCGATGAGACGCAAAAGGTCATCGCGCTTTTGAAGTCTCGTTTCCCGGCCATCAAGTCTTTGTCCCCGGCCGATATTTGTTATGCCACTCAAACGCGTCAAGAAGCGGTTCGTGAGTTGGCTAAACAAGTCGATATCGTGTTGGTGATCGGCTCTCAAACGAGTTCGAACTCCAAGCGTTTGCGTGACAAGGCAGAACTTGAAGGCGTGAAGGCTTATTTGATCGATAGCGCTGATGATATTGATCCGACGTGGTTAGACGGTTGCGAACGAGTCGGTTTGACGGCCGGTGCTTCCGCCCCGGAACATTTGGTTCAAGGTGTGGTTGAGTATTTGAAAGCTCGCGGTGCCGACTCCATTGAATCGATGCCCGGTCGTGAGGACCGAATCGCTTTCCCGTTGCCGTCCGGTTTGCACTAACAAATAGAGGTGTGAGGCAATCAGATGGCTAAAGCAAAACATCAAAGTGCAACGCCGGCAACCGAATGGCTTAAAAAGAATAAGGTGGCTTTTGAAGAGCTCTCTTATGAATATGTCGAGCATGGCGGTACGGCGAAGGTAGCCGAAGTGTTTGGTCTCGATCATCACTCGGTTGTCAAGACCTTGATCATGGAAGATGAGCATGCCAAGCCGTTGGTGATTTTAATGCACGGCGATTGTGAAGTCTCGACTAAAAATTTGGCGCGACAAGCCGGTGTCAAACACATCGTTCCGTGTAAGCCTGAGCAAGCACAACGCAACAGCGGCTATCAGGTGGGTGGCACGTCGCCTTTCGGTACGCGAAAGAACATGCCCGTTTATGCCGAAGAGACGATTTTTGATCTGCCGACGATTTATATTAACGGGGGACGACGCGGTTATATTTTGATTATGAGCGGCGCCGTGTTGCGAGATGTTTTGAAGGCTAAGCCTGTGAACGTCGCGATTAAAGAAGATTAATAATGCACAGTAAAAAAGGCACCTGAGTGCCTTTTATGTTATTCCCAATCGCCCGTGGCTTCTTTGAGTCGCCAACGTGGTCGAACATTAAATTTCATATTTTGATAGTGCTCACGGATTTGCTCGGCATTCATGTGACGAAGTCGAGTCAAACCGGCAATGGCGATCATGGCGCCGTTGTCCGTGCAAAGCTTCAGCGGCGGGAAGAAGACCTTCATGCCACGCTTTTTGGTTTCGGAGACCAAACGCTCGCGCAATTGTTTATTAGCGGAGACGCCGCCGGCAATCACCAATGTCTTCATCTTATGAGCCTTCATGGCTTTGATGACTTTGTGAGCCAACACGTCTACGACGGCATCGACAAAACCGCGAGCCAAGTTTTGGCGGAACGTTTCATCATTGGGGTCTTCAGCGTTGGTGACAGCCGTGAGCACGGCGGTCTTCAAACCAGAGAAGCTCATATCTAAATTCGGGGAGTGGATCATCGGGCGCGGTAATTCCACGGCGCCTGTTTTTCCCTTGTCGGCCAATGCCGAAACGGCGGGGCCACCCGGGTAAGCCATGCCTAAAAGTTGAGCGGTCTTGTCAAACGCTTCACCCACGGCATCATCGAGCGTTTCGCCCAAAAGTTCATAACTACCGAAGCCGTTAACCTTCATGATTTGGGTGTGACCGCCGGAAACCAAAAGTGCCATGAAGGGGAATTCGGGTGCGGGGTCGGCTAACAAGTTTGCCAATAAGTGACCTTCCATGTGGTGCACACCGATGACGGGGACATCCAATGCCAAACCCAACGCATGAGCAACGCTCACCCCCACCAAAAGAGCACCGGCTAAACCCGGTCCTTCGGTAACGGCAATCGCATCGATTTCTTCTTTGGTCTTGCCGGCTTCTTCAAGCACTTGTTGCATCAACGGGATCACACGTCGGATGTGATCGCGAGAGGCCAATTCGGGCACGACGCCACCGTACAAACGATGCATGTCAATTTGCGTATGAATGGCGTGAGAGAGCAATCCGAGCTCGCTATCGATGAGTGCAACGCCGGTTTCGTCGCAAGAAGACTCTAATCCTAAAATCAACATGGAATTCTTATTTTCTTGTAAATCAATCACTTATGGCAAAATGCCGATAGGTGATGAAAAAAAATTATCAAATGGATTTGGTTTTATTCGTATTTTATGCGAAAATGTGGAGCTTTCGGAGATCGCGTAGGCGAAATGCGATGATTTTTGCTACGCTGATTTGATTGGTAACTCATTACCATAACCCTTTTTTAATGACAGGTAAGGTGCCTGATGCCCACTATTCGCGTTAAGGAAAACGAACCGTTTGAAACCGCTCTTCGTCGTTTCAAGCGTACCATCGAAAAGAGCGGTCTTTTGACCGAATTGCGTGCTCGTGAGTTCTATGAAAAGCCCACGGCAGAACGTAAGCGTAAGAAGGCTGCTGCTATCAAGCGTCACTACAAGCGCTTGCGCAGCCAAATGCTTCCGAAGAAGCTCTACTAATTCTGTTTTGAATTAGGCGATTGCTTCCAAAAATCGGGAAGCGATATCGAAGCACGCGTGCCGGCCTTGTGGCTTTTGGCACGCGTTGTCTTTTCTAGCGAAAGGAAATTTCATCATGACGATCAAAGAACAAATCATGGCTGACATGAAGGAAGCCATGAAGGCTCGCGATGCAGCTCGACTCGGTGCAATCCGTTTGTTGATGGCTGCAATCAAGCAAAAGGAAGTCGACGAACAAGTCGCAGCAGACGATGCGATGGTTAATGCACTCATCGCTAAGCTTGTTAAGCAACGTCGTGACTCCATCGAGCAATACATGGCCGCTCAACGTCCGGATTTGGCTGAAAAAGAACAAGCTGAAATCGACGTGTTGGCAACGTACTTGCCCAAGCAATTGACGGCCGAAGAAATTGACGTCATGATTGACGAAGCCATTGCCGCAGTCGGTATGACGGGTATGGCCGCCATGGGTAAGGTCATGGGCATGTTGAAGCCCAAGTTGACCGGTCGTGCCGATATGGGTCAAGTCTCCGGCATGATCAAGAAAAAGCTCATGGGCTAATTTCTAACGTTAGTAAAAGCGCTATCCAAAAAGGAGTTTTCCGCAAAACGTACGGAAAGCTCCTTTTTTTTCTAAAATGTGTGTGTTTAAAGCTGACTGTTGAGTGTTGAGTCGATGATTCCCGAGAGTTTTATTTCTGAAGTTTTGTCCCGTACCGATATCGTTGAGGTCATCGGTCGCTATGTCAAGTTGCAACGCAAGGGCGTCAACTACATGGCGTGCTGTCCGTTCCATAAAGAAAAGACCCCGTCTTTTGCCGTCAATCAAAGTCGCCAGTTCTTCAAATGTTTCGGTTGCGGTGAGAGTGGTTCGGCCATTGCCTTTTTGATGAAGTACAAAGGTTTGTCTTTCCCCGATGCCATCAAGGAGTTGGCCGATGCTTTGGGGATGGAAGTGCCTGAAGACAAGGAAACGAAGCGACGTGCCGCCGAGGCTCGATCGTTGACTGACTTTATGGCTCAGGCCGCGCAGTTTTATCAATCCACGCTGTTTCACAATCGTGAGGCCATCGAATATTTAAAAGGTCGCGGGATTACGCAAGCGACCGCCGAAAAATTCCAATTGGGTTTGTCGCCTGACGGTTGGCAAGGCCTCCAAACGGTTTTCGGTGATCAGTATCCGACAGAAAGCAAGCTTGAAGAGTGCGGTTTGGTGATTGTGAAAGACGATCGTCGATACGATCGATTCCGCTCTCGCATCATGTACCCGATCCGCAATCCGCGCGGTCAAGTGATTGGCTTCGGTGCGCGCACGATGGTGCCCGGTGAAGAGCCGAAGTATCTCAATTCGCCCGAAACGCCGATCTATCACAAGAGTCAAGAGCTTTACGGTTTGTTCGAAGGTCGAGAAGCGATTCGTAAAAAGGGTCGTGCGATCGTGTGCGAAGGCTATATGGACGTGATCCAAATGTCCCAAGCCGGTTTTGAAGAAACGGTAGCCGCATTAGGAACTTCGATCACGGGGGAACACGTTAAGAAACTGTTCCAATTGTCCGATCACGTGTATTTCTCCTTTGACGGTGACTCCGCCGGTTTCAAGGCGGCGCGCCGAGCAATGGAATCGACCTTGTCGGTGATTACGGATACGCAAACGGCCCATTTTGTCATCTTGCCGCAGGGTGAAGACCCCGATAGTCTTATCAAAGCTCAGGGTCCTGAAGCCTTTGAAGCGCAGATCAAGGGATCGTATCCGTTGTCCAAATTCTTTGTGATGGACATTATTCGCGAGGTCACGCAAGGTTCGCCGTTGAAAACGGCCGAAGAGCGCGCTAAGGCCGTGGCGATTGCCAAGCCCTTGCTTTTGCGCATGACGGCGCAAGCACTGCGTCAGTTGCTCGTTCAAGAATTGGCGACCTCCATTCGTATGGAACCCGCCGAACTGGCAACGCTTTGTGGCGTGGCCTTGGTGAAAGAAACGCCCAAGGCCGAAAAATATCAGCGAGATTATGGGCGTGACGCTCAACAAAGTGCTCGTTATAAGCGCCCGACGCGCCCGGTGACGACCGGCCCGATTTATTCCAATATCAAGCGCCGCTTGTTGCAGTGCTTCTTGATGAATCCGCAGTGGTTTGTGGACTACTCCGATCAAATCGAATACGAAATGCTCGATACGGTCGATGAGTGGGAATCGTTGATCGTTCAGTTGTGGCGTTTGGTGCTCGATCAGGTACAACTGTTGGGAGACGGTGTAACGAGCGGCTTGTCGACGGGGTATTTGTTGTCCTTCATGCAAAATGATCCGGCCTATTCGACGCTTTCTCAGTTGGTGAGCCAAGAGGAAGTGTTGCAAACACCCAATGAAGTGGCCGAATTTGAAATCAAGTGTTCGTTCTTGAAACTTGAAAAGGCCAATGTTGACGCCAGCATCACCGAACTGTTGGCAATGGAAGAGCGTGGTGAAAATGTCGATGGCGACTATTTGGAACGTCTCTTTAAACGACGCCAATTAATTCAACAAAGTTTGATGCAACAAAGTGCTCAAGCGGTCGATATGGTTTTGACGACGCGTTTGGGCGGTTGATCAAAAAGTCGGAAAAAAATGCCTCGAATGGTGTCAAGTCATTCGGGGCATTTTTGTTGCAATTAGGGAAATTTCCCACACCTATCAGGCACTTATCGTGTATGATGTGCTGTTTTCATAAAAAAGTGACCCTGGGTTTGTTGCACCCTTTTGCAGCGAACCAAGGGCTTGTTTGTCCAAAAAATCGTTGTTAAACAAGACGTTATGGACGGCATTGTTGCGCGCGTGAGAGCGATGAAAATTGAGCGAAAAGCGAATGCTCACCGGGCTTTGTGACCCCAAATTTCTCTCGTCCAACAATTAAATCAAACGTATTTGACAAAGATTAAGAAACAAACAGTAAGTGCAATAGAGACGATATGACGACTAAAGCAACTGCTCCTAAGGCTGCAGCTAAGACGCGTAAGACGTCGGCTAAGACCACGGCAAAGACCAAGGCAAAGAAAAATGAAGTGGTGACGGCTTCGATCGAAGATCAAGAAGCTGCTGCCGATGCTGAGCTCGCCAAGTGGCTCAAGACCCACAAGGACATCAAGCTTGATGACTTGGAAGGTGACTTGTTGATCAATGACGGTCAAGAAGAGCTCTTCTCTGAAGAAGAACTTGAAGACGTGTCTGAAGAGTCCTTGGAAGAAGGTTTTGATTATGACGATAACGGTGAAGCCATTGTTGCCGAACCGAAGCGTCGTGGTGGCCGTAAGAAGAAAGATCCGTTGGCAGATTTGATGCCGAACCAACCTTTGCAAGAAGAAGGTGCAGAAAACGGTTACCGTCAATTGGTCCGTTTCGGCCGTTCTCGCGGTTGGGTCACGATCGCTGAAATCAATGACTTGTTGCCCGAAAGCGCTTTGCGTAGCGAAGAAGCTTTGACGGAAATCACCTTGGGCTTGGGTCGTTTCGGCGTTCAAGTGTTCGATCAAACGCCGGACGAAGACACGATTCAAATGTTGGCCGAGCAACAAGCGACGGTTGACGATGACATCGATGAAGAAGATGCCGCTACGATCTTGACGCCGGAAGAATCTGCCGGTTTGTCCAAGGATCCGTTGCGTGCTTACTTGCGCGGCGTGGGCGGTCACAAGCTCTTGACGCGTGAAGGCGAAATCGAAGTCGCTAAGAGCATTGAACAACACCGTGCACGTTTGGTGCAAGTGGTGTTGGGTTCCCCGTTGTCCATCCAAGAATTGTTGGTCTTGGCCGATAAGATCCGTGAAGGTAGCGAAACGATCGATAACGTGATCGACGGTTTCACCGATGTGGCCGACCATGACGTGGAAGACGAATCCGGCGATTTGAACACCGACATCGGCGCAGCTGCCATGACGGTTGAACAGCTCGACGAGATGAAGGAACGCGCCCTTGAAATGTTCGAACGTTTGGGCGGTTACTTAACCTCCTTGCACGACAGCTTCGGCGATGCTGAAAAGGCTGCCGCATGCGAACGTGCCCGTCAAAACATTGCAGCCGAACTTTCCATCGTCCGCTTCTCCGTGAAGACGGTGACGCATTTGGCTGACGTTTTGGCCGATCACATGGCAAAGGTCACCGACACGATGTACGCAATGCGTGACGTTTTGGTCAACAAGGCTCACATGCCGCAAGACCAATTCGTAGCCGGTTTCAATACGCGTTGCTGCGACCCGCAATGGATTGAAGATGAAATCGCTAAGGGTGCTGCTTGGAGCGAAAGCTTGGCAAACCATCGCGCAGTCTTCTCCGAATTGCAAAGCCGTATGCAATTGCTCGAAAAGGATGCAAGCCTTCCGATTTCCGAGCAACGTGATTTGCACCGTAGTATGACGGTTGCCCAAGCCAGCCTCTCCAAGGCAAAGGCAAAGATGATTGAAGCCAACCTTCGTTTGGTGATCTCCATCGCTAAGGGTTACGTCAACCGTGGTTTGGCAATGCCGGACTTGATTCAAGAAGGTAACCTCGGTTTGATGAAGGCCGTGGACAAGTTTGAATACCGTCGCGGTTATAAGTTCTCCACGTATGCAACGTGGTGGGTTCGCCAAGCCGTGACCCGTGCAGTGGCCGACTACGGTAACACGATCCGTATTCCGGTTCACATGACGGAGTCTTACAACAAGATTCGCCGTATCAAGCAAAAGTACTTGCAAGAGCACGGCAAGCAACCGTCCGATAACGAGCTCTCCGAAATGTCCGGTGTGCCGCTCGCGAAGGTTCAGTTGTTGATTCAAGCCATGCGTGGTGTGGAATCCATCGACGCTCCGATCGGTGACGACGAAGATGCAACGAAGTTGGACTTCGTTCGCGGTGACGAAGAGCTCGACCCGCAACGTCGATTCATGACGACGGCCATGGAAGAAGAAATCAAGAAGTCCTTGGACCGCTTGACCGACCGTGAAGCGACCGTCTTGCGTTTGCGCTACGGTATCGGTACGAGTCATGACCATACGCTCGAAGAAGTGGGCCGTTCGATGGGCTTGACGCGTGAACGTGTTCGCCAAATCGAAAGCGCTGCTATCCGTAAGCTCCGTAGCCCGGACTTCGCCGAACGTTTGCGTGACTACGTTCAAACGAACTGATTCTGATCGTTACTGAATCATTAAGCCACTCATCAAAGACTAACTTTCGTGAGTGGCTTTTTTCATAGTTGAGTTAAGAAGTGCAAAACAAGCAAAATCACAATCCTTGGCGATTCTGTGTGGCTCCGATGTTGGATTGGACCGATCGCCATTGCCGTATCTTTCATCGTCAGCTCTCTCGCCATGCTCGTCTCTACACGGAAATGGTGACAACCGGTGCTTTGATTCACGGTGATCAACATCGTCATTTGGATTTCAACGCCGAAGAGCATCCGGTGGCTTTGCAATTGGGCGGTAGTGACCCTGCCGATTTGGCCACGTGTGCCAAGCTCGCTCAGCAATGGGGTTACGATGAAATTAATTTGAATTGCGGCTGTCCTTCCGAGCGTGTTCAACGCGGCTCTTTCGGTGCTTGTTTGATGGCTGAGCCGAAATTGGTTGCCGATTGTTGTAAAGCCATGCAAGACGTGGTCGATATCCCGGTGACGGTTAAGCATCGTATCGGTATCGATAAGATTGAGGATTACGGTTTTGTTCGCGATTTCGTCGGTACGCTTTGGGATGCCGGTGTTCGCACTTTTATCGTGCACACGCGCAACGCTTGGTTAAAGGGTTTGAGTCCGAAAGAAAATCGTGAAATTCCGCCGTTGCGTCGAGAAATGGCTTTCCAATTGAAGGAAGATTTTGCTGACGCGACGATCGTGATCAACGGCCAAGTCGACGATTTGGCAACGGCCGAAAAATTGTTGGAAAAGGTCGATGGCGTGATGGTCGGTCGAGCTGCTTACAAGACGCCGTGGATGTTGAGCGATGTCGATGCTCGCTTGTTCGGTGACGATCATCCGGTGGCTACGCGTGAAGAAATCATCAATACGATGACGCAATACATCGAACGCGAAACGCCCAATGATCATCACGTGCCGCGTGCTACGGCCAAGGCCATGATTGGTTTGCTTCAAGGTTTAGCCGGTGCGCGATTCTATCGTCGCACGTTGAGTGATCCGCAAGCTTTCGCAACCGAAGGTACGCAAGTGTTAAAGGCGGCCTACGCCAGTGCGGGTTGGGGTGAGCGCATGACCGATGATCGTCGAGATGATGACGAATTCTGATGGTTAACCCGTATAATTAAATAGTTTTGAGTCTCCAATAGAGTTAGAGAAAAATGAAAGTTTTAGTCGCTGTCAAACGCGTCGTGGACTACAACGTGAAGGTCCGCTTGAACGCGGAAGGCCAACCGGATACGGCTACGGTCAAGATGTCGATGAATCCCTTTGATGAAATTGCCTCTGAAATGGCCGTTCAATTGAAGGAAAAGGGCAAGGCTTCTGAAGTGGTCGCTGTGACCATCGGTGGTGCGAAGTCTGTTGACACGTTGCGTACGGCAATGGCTATCGGTGCCGATCGCGGTATTCATATTACGACCGAAGAGACCTTGCAACCCTTGGTCATTGCCAAACTTTTGGCTAAGGTAGTAGAAAAGGAACAACCTTCCATCGTTTTGTTGGGCAAACAAGCCATCGATAACGATGCCGGTCAGGTCGGCCAAATGTTGGCGGCTTTGTGCGATATCCCGCAAGCGACGTTTGCGAATAAGTTGGATGTCGTCAGTGAACAAGAAGCATTGGTGACGCGTGATGTTGACGGCGGTGTTCAAACGGTGGCTGTGAAGTTGCCGGCTGTCGTGACGGCCGATCTTCGTTTGGCTGAACCGCGCTATGTGACGTTGCCCAATATGATGAAGGCTCGAAAGAAGCCGGTTGAAGCCATCGATGCAGCGACCATGGGGGTGGATTTGCAACCGCGTTTGCAACACATCGGCTTTGCGATGCCCCAAAAGCAAAAGTCCGGTGAGATGCTCACGAGTGTGGCTGATTTGGTGACGAAGCTTCAAACGGAAGCGAAGGTTCTTTAAGGGAGAAGACGATGCGAGCTCTGATTATTGCAGAAGTGATCGATGCGAAGTTGAAGTCGAGCGTGGCTTCTCTTGTGGCTGCCGGTGTGAAGGCAGCCGGTGTGGTCGACGTGTACTTGATGGGCAATGCTGAGGCTGCTCAAGCTGAAGTGGGTACGTTGGCCGGTGTTGAAAATGTTTTCGTGAATCCTGATTCCGGTGAAAACTTGATGACGGAATCTGTCACGAATGCCGTGTTGGCTCGTGCAGAAGGTTATACGCACATTTTCTTTGATGCGGGTACCTTCGGTAAGAGCATCATGCCGCGTGTGGCCGTCAAGTTGGATGTGCAACCGATGACGGACGTGATTGAAGTAATCGACGCCGAAACGTTTGTCCGTCCGATTTATGCCGGTAGTATTGAAGCCACGTTGAAGAATGAACAAGCCGTGAAGGTTGCGACGATTCGTTCGACCGCATTTGATCCGGTGGAAAAGACGGGCAATGCCAAGATCGAACAAGTCGCAGCGATGGCTGAAGCGATGAAGACGCGAAAGGTTTCGTTCGAAGCGGTCAAGAGTGATCGCCCTGCATTGCAAAGTGCAAAGATCGTGGTAGCCGGTGGTCGTGGTCTTGGTGATGAAGCAGGCTTTGCCGCTTTGGAAGCTTTGGCCGATAAGTTGGGTGCTGCCGTTGGTGCAACCCGTGCCGTTGTTGACTTGGGACTTTGTCCGAACGATTGGCAAGTGGGTCAAACGGGTAAAGTGATTGCTCCGGACCTTTATATCGCTTTCGGTATCTCCGGTGCAATGCAACATTTGTCCGGTATTAAGGATGCAAAGGTTGTGGTGGCAATCAACAATGATCCTGAAGCCGCGATTTTCGAAGTGGCCGACTATGGGTTGGTCATGGATGCTAAGGAAGCGATTGAAGCTTTGAAGGCCGCTCTCTAAAAGAGATGGACGAAATCAGGATGACCGGAAGCCTAGGTTTCCGGTCTTTTTCTTGGAATCAAAGAAAAAGTTCTTGACAATAATTTTTCTACGGTTCATAATTCAATTTCCGACACACGAAACGTGCGGAATTGAGTAAAGTCTGAAAGAAAATTTTCAAAAATTTTTGAAAAGGACTTGACAAGAAGAAAAATCTTCTTAAAATGCTCAATCCTGTCGTCGCGAAACGACGACAACAATGTTCTTTAACAATTGATCAACGAACCGATAAGCGTGAGTATCTGGTTTTGATTTAAGGATGACCAAGAAGTTCTTCG
>JAGCMT010000107.1 GCA_017646335.1 Burkholderiaceae bacterium | reverse complement strand
GGCCTGTCACGCCGAGGGTCGCGGGTTCGAGTCCCGTCCACTCCGCCAACATTACCGAAGAGACATTCTTTAAAGTGAGAATTCAAACACACTTTGACAATTTATGATGCTGGAGTGGTAGTTCAGTTGGTTAGAATATCGGCCTGTCACGCCGAGGGTCGCGGGTTCGAGTCCCGTCCACTCCGCCAGCTCTTCTAAAATGACGATGACGTGTTTCGCGATCATCGTTTTTTTACGTCTATACACCGCAAAATCCCATTCTCGTTCCCTTTTCGTTCCTGCAACTTGGTAAAATTAACAAGTTTTATTACGTACTCTTTGTACTTGGTTATTTGAGAAAGAACAGGAACAAAAATGCTTCAGTCTTTTCGCACTCACAAGCGTTTGATGATGGGTATCGCCATGATCTTCATCGTTCCGTCTTTTGTGGTTACGGGTATCTATAGCTATAACCGCATGACGGCTGATGAATCGTTGGCAGAAGTGGGCGGTGAGTCCATTACGGTGGTCGATTTTGATAACGCCAAGCGTCAATATTTGGACAACTTGCGTCGTCAAATGGGCACGAACTTCAACCCGAACATGCTCGACGGTCAACAAGCACGCGCCGATATCTTGGCCAACTTGATCTCTGAGCGCGCTTTGGGCATCGAAATGGCCAAAGACTACGTCATGGTGAGCGAAGCCGACGCGATCAACATGGTCAAGTCCGCTCCGACCTTCCAACGTGACGGCAAGTTCTCTCGTGAAGCTTATGAACAGTTCTTGCACGCCGTGGGCAAGTCCGACCAACTTTTCGTGATGGAATTGCGTCGTGACATGGCTCGTGAACTCTTGTTGGGCGGTGCTGCCAATACGGCTATCGTTCCGACGGAATTGGCCAAGCGCGTCCATGAAATGATGACCGAAGAACGTGTCGTTCGCATGGCTACGATTACGCCCGCCGAATTCGCCAAGCTCGTGACGGTCACGGACGACGAAGCCCGTGCGTTCTACGACGCCAATAAGAGCCTCTTCGTGGTGCCCGAAAGCGTTGATATCGAATACGTGACCTTGTCGCCGGAAAACTTCAAGGACATCAAGCCCTCTGAAGACGAAGTGGTCGGTTTCTACGAACAAAACCTCCAACGCTTCACGACAGCCGAACAACGTCGTGCAAGCCATATTTTGGTCGCCGATAAAGAAGCTGCTGACAAGCTCTTTGCCGAACTTCAATCCAAGCCCGCTCTCTTTGCTCAACGCGCCAAGGAACTCTCCAAGGATCCGGGTAGCGCCAAGCTCGGCGGCGATCTCGGTTTCTTCGGTAAGGGCATGATGGTGCCGGAATTCGAAACGGCCGTCTTTACGGGTAAGAAGGGTGACTTGGTCGCTCCGGTGAAGACGAACTTCGGTTACCACATCATCCGCATCGACGATATCCAAGCCGCCAAGGTCAAGCCTTTGGCTGAAGTTCGCGGTGAAATCGAAGCTTTGTATGCTCAACAAGCCGCTATGCAAGCCTTTGCAGCCGAAGCCGAAACGTTCTCCAACATGGTTTACGAACAAAGCGACTCGTTGGAACCGGTCGCCACGAAGTTCAACTTGAAGCCGCAAGTCGTCAAGAACGTCACGCGTGACTTCAAGGACAAGACGATCAACGGTAACGTTGTTGAAGCGCTCTTTAGCTTCGATGTGTTGAGCGACAAGCGTAACTCCAACTCCATCGAAATCGCTCACAACACGTTGCTTTCGGCTCGTGTGACGGCTCACCATCCGGAAACGACGCAAACGTTTGAAGCCGTGAAGGATGACATCGTTGCTCGTATCAAGGCTCAAAAGTCCGGCGCTGCCGCTGAAGAACACGGTGCGAAGCTCGTTGCTCAATTGCAAGCCGGTGAAAAGACGAACTTGAAGTTCGGCGAAGCCGTGAGCTTCTCTCGTCAAAATCCGGGCGAGCACAGCTACCAAGTCGTGACCGCCGCCATGAAGCCCGAAGGCACGAAGTTGCCGGCCTTCACCGGCGTGATGACCGACAAGGGTTATGTCGTCTTTGAAGTCTTGAACGCCAACGTGCCGACGGCTTCCGCTGAAGACATCGCCGCTCGCAAGACCGAATTGATGCGCATCTTCGGTCGCATCGATCAAAAGGCTTACATGGACGCTTTGGAAGTGAAGCTCGAAGCCACGGTCAAGGATCCGAACTACTTGCCGCCGTCTGCCAAATAATCGATCCGATTCGATTGAAGGGTCTTATCCGTCAGAAGATAAGACCCTTTTTCATATTCACAAAAAAACTCGACTCCTTTTGGGGAGCCGAGTTTTACTTTATTGATTTACAGCTTTTTTAGCCTAAGTGATTCTTGACAAACTTCACCACGACTTCCACGCCGTTTTGTAACGATTCGGGGTTGAGCTTCATGTTTTGATCATGAAGACCCGGGGCACAACCGGCACCGACGCCGAAATAGGCCACGCGCATATCGGGCTTGTGTTTCTTGTAGAAGAAGAAATCTTCACCGCCGCCGTAGCAGACGGGTTGATAGTTTTCCTCACCGACGACTTCTTTGATGTAGTCTGCGATTTCTTCAACGAGTTCCGGATCGTAATCGGGAGCGGGGACCACTTCGCGCGTATAAACGAGTTTGCCCGTGCCACCGTACATCGCAGCGGTCGTTTCAATCACGTTTGTCACCTTCTCGATGATTTCAGCCATCAAGGGGTTGCTTTCGGCACGAACGTCAAAGAATGCCTTACCGTTATTGGGAACGTTGTTATAGACCTCGGTACCCACGGTGATGTTGGTGACCTTGCAAGACCAGGTCTTGGTCGGGTCAAATTTCAACATCGAGATGTTTTGGCAAATGGCGACCAACATTTCAGCGCAGTTGATGCCCAAATGCGGGCGAGAGGCGTGGCAAGAGCGACCGGTGACTTCAGCGCACAACACCGTGCAGGAGCTGAAGTTGACGGCTGCTGCCATCTTGCCGTCGGCACAGTCTTGAATCGGACGGTTGTGAAGACTCAAACCGATGTCGCAATCGTCCGTCACGCCTTTTTCAAGCACGTCCAAAGCACCGGCTAAAGTTTCTTCTGCCGGTTGGAAGAGGACTTTCAATTTGCCGCGTTTGATCGATTGATTCAAGCGAGAAGCCGCTGCCAAGACGATCGAGGCATGGGAGTCGTGACCGCAAGCGTGAATCGCAACCTTTTCACCATTGACGGTGAAGGGCAGGGCATCGATGTCGGCTCGCAACAACAAGGTCGGACCCGGTTCGCAGCCTTCAATCTCGGCGATGAAACCCGTGTTATTCGGGCCGAAACCGCAACCGATCTTATAGCCCAAACGGGTCATGTGATCCTTTAAAAATTCAGTCGTTTTGAATTCCACACGACTGAGTTCAGCCATGGCATGCAAGCTCTTATAGAGCTCAACAACATTGAGTTCGCTCATCATCGACTCCTCATTAAGAATTTAGAAAAATTGTACTCCTTGCGCTCGATTAAGAATGGGGAAAATGCCATCGCTGCCCAAGGATTTTCAATGAATGAAAATGCGATAATTGTCGAGTTCTACTGTTGGGAGAAAAACGATGAAAATGGTTTGCCCGCCCTTTAAAGGCGAAAACAAAGGTCATTACACTGCCGGCGTGATCAGCCGCGGCATGCTTTACGTTTCCGGTCAACTCTCGATCGACCCCGATACGCGCGAAGTCTGTCAAGGCGATATCAAAGATCACACGCGTTTGGCACTCGATAACGTCGATCGTGTATTAAAAGAAGCCGGTGTCTCCCGCAACGACGTGGTGATGTGCCGCGTCTATACGCCCGATGTGAACTATTGGGGTCCGATCAATGAGGTTTATGCCGAATTCTTTGGCGAGCATAAACCCGCTCGCGTGATCGTCTCCACGACGACCTTGCACTTCGGTTGCTTGGTGGAAATCGAAGCCGTTGCCGAAATGCCCGAAGCCTAAGGAAAGCATCATGTTGAATTACGTTTGCTCGAAATGCGGTCATCGTGAACCGGTGACGACCCGTCAAGCCCAATGCGATTGTGGCGGTCTTTGGAAGTTGGATTACGTCGCTCCCAAATTCGATCCGGCCTTGATCGATAAGAATTGCTGGAGTCTTTTCCGCTATCGTCACTGGCTTCCTTTGGAAGGCGACGAATGGAAAGAAGTGACGATGGGTGAAGGCATGACCCCGATCGTCAAGTTCGATGACAACTTGATGTTGAAGATGGACTACTACATGCCCACGCTTTCTTTTAAGGACCGTGGTGCTGCCGTTTTGGTTGCGCATGCGAAGGCCATTGGCGTTGAGTCCGTCGTTCAAGACAGTAGCGGCAATGCCGGTAATTCGGTGGCCGCTTACTGCGGTCGCGTGGGCATCGCTTGCGATATCTACGTTCCTGAAGGCACGTCTCCCAAGAAAATCGACATGATCCAAGCCCACGGTGCCACGGCTCACGTCATCGAAGGCTCTCGTGACCATTGCGCCGACGTCTGCCGCGCTGCCGTCAAAGAAGGCGGTAAGTATTACTGCAACCACGTCTACAATCCCTTCTTCTACGAAGGCACGAAGACCTACATTTACGAAACATACGAACAACTCGGTCGTTTGCCCGAACACATCTTCGTGCCGCTCGGTAACGGTACGATCTTCATCGGTGCCGTGAAGGGGTGCGAAGAATTGTTAGCCAGTGGCGTCATCGACCACATGCCGAAAATCATTGCGATCCAAGGTGAAAACTGCGCACCGTTTGCCGTCGCAGTCGAGCGCGGTGAAAAGCACGCCGCTAAGATCACGCCCAAGCCCACGTTGGCTGAAGGCATCGCCATCGGCGTGCCGATGCGCGGTGATGAGATCATGGAAATGATTGAAAAGCACAACATTGAAGTGGTGAGCGTGCCCGAAGACACGATTTTGCCGGCTCGTGCCGCTTTGGCTCTCAAGGGTGTTTATTGTGAACACACGACGGCCGCCAATTACGCCGCCTACCTTGAGTACTGCAAGAAGCACGGTCCGACCACGGATTGCTTGACGATGATGTGCGGTGCCGGTTTGAAGTCCGACCACTAATCAACAAAGCTTCTATACAAGATGCCTTTCGGGTCAACCTCGGAGGGCATTTTTTTCATGTTCTATAAGCGACTTACCTTAGCTGACTGACCAATCCTCAAAGGCTTAACAATTCCCAATGCCATAATCCAATTATCGAATTGATTCTCATAAAGGAGTTCACAATGAGTGGTTGGAAAGGTTTGTTGCATCAATATCGTGATTATTTGCCTATCACGGATCGAACGCCGATGGTGAGTCTTCACGAAGGCAACACACCGCTCATTCGTTGTGACAACCTCTCGACAGATTGGGGCGTCGATCTGTACGTCAAATACGAAGGTTTGAATCCCACGGGTTCTTTCAAAGATCGCGGGATGGTGATGGCCATTGCCAAAGCCAAAGAAGAAGGGCGTGATACGGTGATTTGTGCCTCCACGGGCAATACGTCGGCGTCGGCTGCCGCTTATGCGGCTCGCGTAGGCCTTCGTTGTATCGTCGTGATTCCCAACGGCAAGATCGCCTTGGGCAAATTGGCACAGGCTGTCATGTACGGGGCAGAAATCGTGGCGATCGACGGCAACTTCGACCAAGCCCTAAGCATCGTTCGCTCGATTAGCGAAAAGTCGCCGATCGCGTTAGTCAATTCCGTCAATCCCTATCGTATTGAAGGTCAAAAGACCGCCGCCTTTGAAATTTGCGATGAATTGGGCGATGCACCCGACGTGTTGGCGATCCCCGTGGGGAACGCCGGCAATATCACTGCCTATTGGAAGGGATTTAAAGAATATCATGGTGCCAAGGGCACGAAGCTGCCGCAAATGCGCGGCTTTGAAGCAGCCGGTGCAGCTGCCATCGTGCATAACCGCGTTTTTGAAAACCCGGAGACGATCGCCACGGCCATTCGTATCGGCAATCCCGCCAGTTGGAAATTTGCCGCAGCCGCCGCTCAAGAGTCCAATGGCAAGATCGATGAAGTCACCGATGAAGAAATCCTTGAGGCCTATCACACGATTGCTCGTCGTGAAGGGATCTTTGCCGAGCCCGGTTCCTGCGCAAGCTTAGCCGGCGTAATCAAACAATTAAAGAGCGGAGAAATCCAAAAGGGCAGTCGCATTGTGGCGATTTTGACGGGCAATGGTCTCAAAGACCCGCATACCGCCGTGGAAACGAGCTCGATTGAGCCAGTGGTTTTGCCGAGTAACGAAGAAGCGATCCTTGCTCACATCAACGCGAAAGGAGCCTAACGATGTCATTTTCACCGTTTAGGATCCGTGTGCCGGCCAGTACGGCCAACTTGGGTCCGGGATTTGACTCCATCGGTATGGCGCTTTCGCTCTACCTCACGGTCGATGCTGAGCCGTCGGATAAGTGGCTTGTCGAAGGTTTATCCGATGAGTTAAAGTCCTTCCCGCAAGACGATACGCATTACATCGTAGAAGTGGCCAAGCGCGTGGCCGCTCGTTTTGGCCAAACGCTTCATCCGGCCCATCTTCGCATTGAAAGTGAAATTCCTTTGGCTCGAGGCTTAGGCAGTAGTGCCTCAGCCATTGTAGCCGGCATTCTTTTGGCTGAACGCACCGGCGGTTTTACCTTAACGACGCAACAACGCGTCCATCAGGCCTCTTTAGAAGAAGGGCACCCCGATAACGCCGGCGCTTCGGTCACCGGTGGTTTGGTGGTCGGGGAGCATAGTGAAGAGGGGACGCCGCTGTTGAAATTCGAACTCTCGGACCTCAAAGTCATCGTCGTGATTCCTCACTACGAGTTGTTGACGAGCGTCTCACGAGCCGCTTTGCCGAAATCGTTCCCGTACGCTGAAGGCGTCAAGGCAAGTGCCATTGCCAACGTGTTCTTGGCATCCCTATTGAGCAATCAGTATGAGTTGGCAGGACAGATGATGCACCGCGATCGCTTCCACCAATCCTATCGCCGACACTTGGTGCCGTTACTGTCCGCTTGCGAAGAGGTCGCGATCGAGGCGGGCGCCTTCGGGGTGGCGTTAAGCGGCGCCGGACCGACCGTGGCTTGTTACGTCCGTGAAGCCAATGCTGAGAAGCTCCTCCGAGTCTTAACGGAACGCTTTAGCGACTGCACGGTCAAGTGTCTTGAAGCCGACAATGTCGGTGTTGTCGTCACGAATCTTTGATTTTTTAATTCAACGGTTACTTTAGATAACTTGATAACTCATTGATATCCAATAAAAAAGCTCCGCCTTGGCGGAGCTTTTTGTTGAGCTTATCGAATTAGTGTTCGGCGCCCATGGATCGAGCGATGGCTTCACCCGGACCGTCTTCGTCGAGTTCGAATTCGCCTTCTTCATAGGGGTCGACCATGTCATCGGGGTTACCGCCCCAGCGCAACACTTCCATGGCGCGAGCGGCACGTTCGATGATATCGGAGGCGAGGATGCCGGAATTGCGAGCGCGAACGCTTTCACCGTGCAACCAAACGCCGCCCAAGGTAGCGCTCACCATGTCGAACTTTTGAGCGAAGAACGAACCGATCATGCCGGCCAATACGTCACCGGAACCGGCCGTTGCCAAGCAAGCGTTACCCGTCGGGTTGACCCAAGCGCGAGAGCTACGCAAAGACACCACCGTACCCGTTCCCTTCAAGACCGTGATGGCACCCGTTTGGATGGAGATTTCGCGAGCGGTCGTCAAGCGGTCGGCTTGAATTTCAGGGATCGTACGCTTCAAGATGCGTGCGGCTTCGCCCGGATGCGGCGTCAAAACCGTGTGTTGACGGCGAGAAAGCACCATGTCTTCGAGCTCTTGATCGTTAGCGATCATCGTCAAAGCGTCGCCGTCGATGATGACGGGGACGTTGGTTTCGATTGCTGCGACCAAACGAGCCTTGGCTTCGTCAGAAAAGCCCATGCCGCAACCGATCACGATGGCATCAGCCGTCTTAAGATCAACGGCTTCATCCGTGACCATGAGTTCGGGGCACATCGGATCGAAGCTCGGGCCGTCCTTGTGCATCAATTCGACCGTCACGGAACCAGCACCCATCTTCAAAGCGGCGCGTGCAGCCAAGAAAGCGGCACCGACCTTGCCCTTGGCACCGCCGATCACCACGCAGTGACCGTACGTACCCTTGTGAGAGTTGTACTTACGAAGTTCAAGGATGTGCTTGAAGTCATCCGTGTCGATCAAGCTTGTCGTGGAAAGGGGAACGGAGAGGTCGAGCTCGGAGAGCGTCACCATACCGCTGGCATCCTTACCGTCGTTCATGAAGCAACCGGCCTTGGCGGAGATCAAGTTCAAGGTCATATCGGCGATACAACCCTTGATGCCGCCCTTCCACATACCCGTTTCGGCGTCGATACCGGACGGCACGTCGATGGCCATGTGCAAAGCTTGACGTTCGTTGAACCAAAGTGCAGCGTCGATGAAGTCGCCGGAAATGGCCTTCTTGATGCCGACGCCAAACATTGCGTCGACCACCACGTCAGCCTTCGGAGCCATGTACGGGTCTTCGATCACTTCGCCGCCCTTAGCAACGAATGCTTCATAGGCGCGCAAAGCGTCGGCGGTCTTCGGCTTGCGGCAACCGATCAAAGCACAGATCACGTTGTGACCGCGGCTCTTCAAATGACGAGCGGCCGTGAAGCCGTCACCGCCGTTGTTGCCCGGACCGCAGAGGATGACGATGGTGCTTGCTGCATCACATTGGTCATCGATCCAGTTGGCGGCCACGAAACCGGCACGTTCCATCAAGGTACCTTCAGGCAAGATACCTTGCATACGTTGTTCCAAATCACCCAACTCTTCTAAATTCAAGAGCGTCGTCGACATCGTTAGTGCTCCTTAAATGTCACTGCACAATCTAATAAAACCGAACAATTCTAATCTATCGGATCGATTTCGGGAACATTTTTCCGACAATTATCCCAATCTGTGTGAATACCCCCAAAAATAGGGGTTTCGAGGGGGAAAAATGTTGCTCTAACCCCTATAATTAGTAGATTAAGTGTTAATGTAATTTTTATTTTTATTTTTGGTTTTTACTTTTGATATTGGAGATCCACCCCATGTCTACTTCCGGTGCCATGTTTGCACTCAAAGCGACGAGCGCTTTGTCTGACTTCCGTGCAGCCCGTTTGTTGAAGACGATCCAAACGATCGCTCCGCAAGCCAAGGCCGTTTCGGGTCGCTTCGTGCATTTCGTTCACGCCACGCGTGAATTGACGGCAGACGAGTCTCAACGCTTGGACGCTCTTTTGAACTACGGTACGGATACCGGTGACGTGGCTGCTGACGCCACGTTCATGGTGATCCCGCGTTTGGGTACGATCAGCCCCTGGGCTAGTAAGGCTACCGACATCGCTAACAACTGCGGTCTCGACATGATCGCTCGTTTGGAACGCGGTACGCTCTACAACGTCGATTTCGGCGGTGAAACGCCTGATGCCGCCGTGCTCGCACAAGTGGCCGGCGTCTTGCATGACCGCATGACCGAAAGCGTTGTCGACGCTAACGTCGAAGCTGCTGCCATCTTCAATGAATTGCCGGGCAAGCCCATGGTCACGGTCGATTTGATCGGTCGCGGCCGCGAAGCTTTGGCTGAAGCCAACCTCACGATGGGTTTGGCCATGAGCGAAGACGAAATCGATTACTTGACGGACGCTTTCACGAAGGCTAACCGCAATCCGACCGACGTCGAATTGATGATGTTTGCTCAAGCCAACTCCGAACACTGCCGTCACAAGATCTTCAATGCCAAGTGGACGATCGACGGTGAAGAAAAGGAAGACACGCTCTTTGGCATGATCCGTCAAACGCACAAGGCCGCTCCGCAAGGCACGATCGTTGCATACGCTGACAACGCCGCTATTTTCGAAGGCGCTGAAGTCGATCGTCTCTACACGCGCACCAAGGACGGCGAATCCTTCGGTCGTGTGTTCACGGAAGAAAAGGAATTGACGCACACGGTCTTCAAGGTCGAAACCCACAACCACCCGACGGCGATCTCTCCGTTCCCGGGTGCCTCTACGGGTAGCGGCGGTGAAATCCGTGACGAAGGCGCAACGGGTCGCGGTGCTCGTCCGAAGGCCGGTCTCTGCGGCTTCACGGTGTCTTCTTTGCAATTGCCTGAAGCAGCTCAAGATTGGGAAACCGACAAGGACGTCACCGACGCTCAAGCAACGAGCGACAAGCCCTACGGTTATCCGGCTCGTATCGCCAACGCTTTGTCCATCATGACGGACGGTCCGTTGGGTGCCGCTGCTTTCAATAATGAATTCGGTCGCCCGAACATCTTGGGTTACTTCCGCGTGTTTGAAGCCAACGTGGGCGGCAAGCGCTACGGTTACCACAAGCCCATCATGCTCGCCGGCGGTATCGGTAACATCCGTGACGACCAAACGTTCAAGACGGCATTGCCCCCGGGCACGCTCTTGATCAGCTTGGGTGGTCCGGGCATGCGCATCGGTTTGGGTGGCGGTGCAGCCTCCTCCATGACGACGGGTACGAACTCCGAAGCTCTCGACTTCGACTCCGTCCAACGCGGCAACCCGGAAATGGAACGTCGCGCACAAGAAGTCATCGACCGCTGCTGGGCTGCCGGTGACAAGAACCCGATTTTGGCTATTCACGACGTTGGCGCCGGTGGTTTGTCCAACGCTATGCCGGAATTGGCTGACCTCTCCGGTCACGGTGCTAACCTCGACTTGACGAAGGTCCCGGTGGAAGAATCCGGTATGAGCCCGTTGGAAATCTGGTGTAACGAATCTCAAGAACGTTACTCCATCGCCATCGCACCGGAATCGCTCGAAATGTTCGACGAAATGTGCCGTCGCGAACGCTGCCCGTACGCTGTGTTGGGCGCCATCAGCGAAGGTGACGATTTGGTCGTCACGCGCGGTGAAGGTGAAACGCCGGCCGTTGACATGCCGATGGAAGTCTTGCTCGGTAAGGCTCCGCGTATGCACCGCGATGTCAAGCACGTTGAAGAAACGTTGCCGGAATTCTGCGCCAAGGGTATCGATTTGGCCAAGGCCGTGAAGGACGTCTTGCGTCACCCGACGGTGGCTTCCAAGAACTTCTTGATCACGATCGGTGACCGTTCTGTGGGCGGTTTGATCCACCGTGACCAAATGGTCGGTCCGTGGCAAGTGCCGGTGGCTGACGCTGCCGTGACGAACTTGGGCTTCACGACGCATCGCGGTGAAGTCATGGCCATGGGTGAACGTACCCCGGTCGCTATTGTTGACTCCGCCGCTGCCAGCCGTATGGCCATCGGTGAAGCCATCACGAACATCGCTTCTGCCGACATCGAATTGCCGACGGTGAAGCTCTCGGCTAACTGGATGGCCGCTTGCGGTACCGAAGGCGAAGACGCCAAGTTGTTCGACGCCGTTCGCGCAGCAAGCCAAGCTTGCCAAGCTTTGAACATCTCCATCCCGGTCGGTAAGGACTCCTTGTCCATGAAGACGACGTGGGAAGACGAAGGCGAAAAGAAGACGGTGACCTCTCCGGTCTCTTTGATCGTTTCTGCTGCCGCTCCGGTTCGCGACGTTCGCTTGAGCTTGACGCCGCAATTGAAGCGTGACGTCGCTAGCGTGCTCGTTGCCATCGACTTGGGCGCCGGTAAGAACCGTATGGCCGGTTCCATCCTCTCTCAAGTGACGCAACAATTCGGTCAAACGGCTCCGGACATGGACGATCCGGCCAAGCTCAACGCTTTCGTGAAGGTCGTTCGCAAGTTGACGAACGCCGGTTGCGTCATGGCTTACCACGACCGTGCTGACGGCGGTTTGCTCGCTACGGTTGCTGAAATGATGTTCGCAGGCCACTGCGGCGTGACGTTGAATCTCGACGCCATGGTCAAGTGCTCTTGCGTTGAAGAAGTCGTTCCGGCTCTCTTTAACGAAGAATTGGGCGCCGTGCTCCAAGTTCGCGCTGACCGCGTGGAAGAAATCCACGAAGCCATCAAGGCTGCCGGTCTTGCCGATTGCACGTACTTCATCGGTGAATTGAACGACGAAGACAAGTTGGTCGTGACGGCTCACGGTGAAACGGTCTACGAAGGTGCTCGCGGTGACTTGCAAGAAGCTTGGACGGAAGTGTCTTGGCAAATCGCTCGTCGTCGTGACAATCCGAAGTGCGCCGACCAAGAATTTGCTCGCTGCAAGGATCCGGAAGACTCCGGTCTCTTCGTTCGCACGACGTTTGACACGGAAGAAGACGTGGCTGCTCCGTTCATCGCAACGGGTGTCCGTCCGAAGATGGCTATCTTGCGTGAACAAGGCTGTAACAGCCAAACGGAAATGGCCGCTGCCTTTACGCGTGCCGGTTTCGAAGCCGTTGACGTTCACATGACTGACCTCTTGACGGGTCGCTCCGACTTGGCCGACTTCGTCGGTTTGGCTGCTGTCGGTGGCTTCTCCTACGGTGACGTCTTGGGCGCCGGTGGCGGTTGGGCTACGACGATTCTCCGTAACCCGATGATGGTCGAAATGTTCTCCAAGTTCTTCGAACGCGGTGACACGTTCGGTCTCGGTATCTGTAACGGTTGCCAAATGATGAGCCACTTGCGCGGTATCATCCCGGGTGCTCAATACTGGCCGCAATTCGTTCGCAACAAGTCCGAACAATTCGAAGCTCGTGCCGTTCAAGTGGAAGTTTTGGACAGCCCGTCCATCTTCTTCCAAGGTATGGCCGGCTCCGCTATGCCGATCGTGAACGCTCACGGTGAAGGTTTGGTCCAATGGATCAACAAGGAAGATGCAGAAAAGGCTGTCTTGGCTGCTCGCTATGTTGACCCGATGGGTCGTCCGACGGAAGTCTATCCGTTCAACCCGAACGGTTCCGCTAACGGTATCACCGGTGTTACGACGCCGGACGGTCGCTTCACGATCATGATGCCGCACCCGGAACGTACGCACCGTACGAGCCAAATGAGCTGGGCTCCGGACACGTTGGGTGAATTCTCTCCGTGGATGCGCATGTTCCGCAACGCTCGTAAGTTCGTCGGTTAATCCGAACACTTAACGAAGAGAACAAAGGCCATCAAGTTTCGACTTGGTGGCCTTTTCTTTCGTGGACTTAGGGAACATCTTGTAATGCTTTAGCTCAGCAAAGCTTTAAAATTAGAAGGTTCGAATATTGAGTTTTCTATGCCTTTTGATCTTTGGTTAAGCTTTGCCGTCGCTTCTTTTTTATTGGCGATCGCGCCCGGTCCCGATAATCTCTTTGTGTTACTGCAATCGGCGATGCACGGCGCACGCGCCGGCGTGCTCGTGACGCTCGGGCTTTGCTGCGGTGTCTTTTGTCACACGATGTTGGCAGCTTTCGGTGTGGCTGCGGTCGTTGCGGCCAATCAAACGCTTTTGATGGTCATTCAATGCGTGGGCGCCGCTTATCTCTTGTATTTGGCCTGGGGCGCTTGGAATGCACCGGTCGGAGGAGACGGGGGACAAAGTGCTTTGCCACAATTGACAGGGTGGCAGCTTTGGCGTCGTGGCATCATCATGAATGTCACCAATCCCAAGGTTCTGATTTTCTTTTTAGCGCTTTTCCCGCAATTCATCGTTAAGGGAGCAACCGAATCAGCCGTGATGATCCAAATGCTCATCATGGGCGTGACGTTCTTGGCTTGCACCTTGGTCGTTTTCAGTAGCGTGGCTTGGTGTGCCGGCACGTTGGCCGACAAGCTTCGCTCGCCCAAAGTTCAATTGGTTATGAATCGCGTGAGCGCCATCATTTTTGCTTTATTGGCCCTTTCGACCATTTTGTGGAAGGCTTCATAAATTATGACGACACCTGCTAAAAATAAAGACGTCCTTTTGATCACGTTGTTGGGGATCGCTCACGGCGTCTCGCACTTTTTCCACTTGGTCATTCCGCCGCTTTATCCGTGGTTGATGCCGACGTTCGATCTGAACTTCGCGCAAGTCGGTTTAGTGATGACGATCTTTTTTATCGTGAGCGCCTTGGGTCAAGCCGCCAGCGGTTTTCTTGTCGACCGCTTCGGGGCCAAGCGCTGCTTGATTGCCGGTACCGCCGCTTTGATGCTCTCAGGTGTCGCCTTGGCTTTGGCTCAAGGTTATTCGTGGCTCTTCGTCTCGACGATCTTAGCCGGTCTCGGTAACAGCGTTTTCCATCCTGCCGACTACTCCATCATCAACCGTAGCATCTCCGAAGAACGCATCCCGTACGCCTTCTCGATCCATGCCGTGGTCGGTAACGTCGGTTGGGCCGTGGCTCCCGTCTTGATGGTCGGCGTGGCCATGCTCTTTGATTGGCGTGCCGCTGCTTGGAGCTCCGCCTTGATCGGTTTGGGTGTCTTGGTCTTGTTGATGGTCTATCAACGCGAATTCGACGTTGAAGATTCCGAAGAGGAAGTCGCCAAAGAAAAGGCC
The DNA here is from genome assembly GCA_017646335.1 of Burkholderiaceae bacterium. Lineage (GTDB taxonomy): Bacteria > Pseudomonadota > Gammaproteobacteria > Burkholderiales > Burkholderiaceae_F > Aphodousia. The sequence goes on along the minus strand of JAGCMT010000107.1, from coordinate 5,188 downwards.
CAAGAAAAGAAGTCGGGCAGTTTCGGTTTCTTGACGCATCTGTCCGTGTGGCTTTGCTTCTTCTTTTTCTTCTTTACGTGCGTGGCCTACGGCATCCTTCAAAACTTTGCCCCCTCGATCTTTAAGGCAACGTACAACCTGTCGTTGGAAACCGCCACGGCCGGCTTAACCGCTTACATTGTCGGTAGTGCAACGGGGATTCTCTCGGGCGGTTGGGTCGCCAAGCGCTTCCCGCGCACTGATTACGTCATTGCCTCGAGTTTGACCTTTGCAGCCTTCATGGCTTGTCTGTTGGCCACGCAATGGGTGCCGGGTTGGATGGTTTTGCCCTTGATGACAATGATGGGCTTTGGCGTTGGCATTGCCACACCGTCTCGTGACATGCTCATTCGTCAAACGACGATGGTGAAATTCGGTAAGAACACCTTCGGTCGCGTCTACGGCTTTACTTACTGTGGGATGGACGTCGGTCAAACAATGGCTCCGGTCATTGCCGGTCCGTTGTTGGATGCGGGCCAATTTACGATGGCTTTGATCTTGGTGGCCGTGTTCCAATCCGGTGCCGTGTTGACGGCATTGGGTGTCGGACGTCAAAAGTAATTTCGAAAGGATACAGTCGTTATGCAAACGGTTTCGTTGATTGGTGCCGGTGCCCTGGCCCGTGAATTTGCTGCTAACCTCGGCGTATTGAACGGGGAGTGGACGATCAAAAGCGTCTTGGGTCGTTCGCCCGAGCGCCTTGACGCCTTCTGTCAAGACTTCCATTGTGAAGGCTTTACGGACTTTGAGGCGTTTATTGAAACGGCAGGCGACGTCGTCATTGAATTGGCCGGCAAACCCGCCGCTCAACGCTATGCCGTGGACGTCTTAAAAACGGGGCGTCGTTGGGTGAGCGTCTCCATTGGTGCCTATGTCGATGAAGCATTCCGTCAGGAAGTCATCGAAGCCGCCCGTGATCACCGAACCGAAGTGCATTTGCCGCACGGCGCCATCGGCGGTTTGGACTATCTCTTAACCTCTTCTTTATATAAGACAACGCCGACCGTTGCGATCGAAACGCGTAAAGGCTTGAAAGGCCTTCAAGGGGCGCCGGGGATGGAAGGCCTTGAAGTCGATCCGACGCGAGAAACGGTCGTTTTTGAAGGGTCCGTTCAAGACGCCGTGGCCGCTTTCCCGAAAAACATCAACGTGGCGGCCGCCGCCTCATTAGCGAGCGATAATCCCAATATCACGGTTCGCATCATCTGCTCGCCCGATGCGAAGAACAACGGCCACCGCATTACGCTCGATAACGGTCTTTGGAGCGGCTCAATGCAATTTGCCAGTTTGCCCGATCCGGCCAACCCCAAGACGAGTATCTCTACGGCTTGGAGCGTGTTGGCGCTTTTGAAGAATTTGAGTTCGCCTCTGCGATTCTTCTAAAGCAATCGATAAAAAAAATCGCCCTCGCGGGCGATTTTTTATTCGAACGAATTACTTCTTAGCGGCCTTAGCAGCTTCGGGCTTCACGTCGATCTTGGCCTTTTGGAAGAGATCTTGGATGCTCTTTTGGACCTTGGTTTGGACCAACATGTTGCGATAGTGATCCTTGCTCTTGTCGTAAGAGGGGAAGAGTTCGGCCTTACGGACGTCATCGACCTTGATCACGTGGAAGACACCACCGACGCGAACCGGGATTTCCGTGTACTTGTTCTTGTCCAAGTTACGAACGGCGTAACCGATCATCGGAGCGAAGTTGGCAGAAGAGGCCCAGTTGTCAAGCTTGCCGCCCGTTTCCTTGGCGTTCTTGTCGATGGAGAATTGCTTGGCAACCTTTTCGAAAGATTCGCCGTCCTTCAATTCGTCGACCACCTTCTTGGCATCGGCTTCGGTCTTGACCGTGATGACGCTGATCTTGTATTCCTTGTCACCGTATGCCTTCTTTTGATCGTCGTAGAACTTCTTCACGTCAGCATCGTTGACCGGATTCTTCTTAGCGAAGTCGGCGATCAAAGCGTTGATCAACACTTGGTCGCGGGCGTTATTCAAAGCATCCTTCACATCAGAGCGCGTGGACAACTTCAAACGATTGGCTTCTTGCAAGAGCACGGCTTGTTGGATCATTTGGTTGCGAACTTGCATTTCAAGTTCGGGCGTGCGCTTTTGACCGTTGTTGACGATTTGCTTGATGACTTTTTCTTGTTCTTGAGCCGAAATGGTCTTACCGTTTACGGTCACTGCAGTCGGAGCGGCCAATGCCATCGTGGAGGCCATAGCCAAAGAAAGGGCGACTGCCAATGCTTTTTGTTGCATAGAAATATCCTTCAACCTAATTATTGAATCTTTACTTGGTATTTTGCGCTTCTTGGGCGTATTTGGCGATATAAAAGCCAATGCCAATTGTAAAAAGAAGTGTCAAACCCAATAAACCGAAAAGTTTAAAGTCGACCCACACGTCCATCGAGAACGTATAAGCCACAAAAATGTTCACAAAACCGATGACGACCAAGAAAACGAACCAGGCTTTTTCCAAGTTCGCCCAAACGTGTTCGGGCATCGTCAATTGGCCAAAAAGCACCTTCATGTAATTGGTGCCGCGGAAATGACCGACCAAAAGAATCACGGCAAAGAGCCAATACAGAAGCGTCGGCTTCCACATGATGAAGGCGGGGTTTTGAAACCAGATCGTCATGCCACCGAAGATCACCACGAGAACCGTGGAGAAGATTGCCATCTTCGTGGGCTTGTGACCGCGCATCAAACCGATACCGATTTGCAAAACGGAGGCTACGATGATCACGCACGTAGCAGCGACGATGGGAATCAAGTCGGCAGCAACCGGCAAAACGGTTTGGAGTTCGCCCGTGTAAGAACCTGCCATTTTGTAGGTCACAAAGAAGGCAATGACGGGCAAGAGGTCAAAAAAAGCTTTCACGATCGATCTAACTGAGATAAAACAGTCGAAATATAACGAAAAACCTTTGAAATCTCTCGTCTTTTTCGCATTTTTCCGTTTAAAAATCGTGACAAACTTTATCTGAGTCAAAGTTTTTCAAGTTTTACTTCAGAATAGGGCTCGAAAGCCTGAAATATCTGGAAAAACATCTCCCAAACGGTCAAGAAGAAATTTGGATAAAATTTGGACTTTTAGAATTGATTGTCACGATTGGGAGACGCCGTTTTCCCGATAAGGATGAGATTGTGAAACCCCTCAAACTGATCTTGATCGGCGGACTGATCGCCGGTCTTGCCGTCGGCACGTGGCTTTGGAATAAAAAGGATTCAGAGGAACCGATGAATGTAGTTGCTCAAAAGATTTGCACCGTTGAAGGCGTGACCGAATATCGCTTGCCGAACGGTTTGAAAGTGCTTCTTTTCCCGGAAGCAAGCAAACCCACCGCCACGGTGAACATGACCTATTTGGTCGGTTCCCGTCATGAAGGCTACGGCGAAACGGGCATGGCTCACTTGCTCGAACACTTGATGTTCAAGGGCAGCGAGAATTTTCCCACGCCCACCAAAGAATTCACCAAGCGCGGTTTCCGTATGAACGGCTCCACGTGGCTTGACCGCACGAACTATCACGTCTCTTTCACGGCCACGGATGACAACCTCGATTGGGCACTTCGTTGGAGTGCCGACGCCATGGTCAATTCCTTCATTGCGCAAAAAGACCTCGACACGGAAATGACGGTCGTTCGCAATGAGTTTGAGATGGGTGAGAACAATCCGATCAACGTGTTGTTAAAGCGCATGCAATCGGTGCTCTTCGACTGGCACAACTACGGCAACAGCACGATCGGTGCCCGCAGCGACATCGAACACGTCAAGATCGAAAACTTGCAAGCGTTCTATCGCCGTTACTACCAACCCGACAATGCCGTGTTGATGGTCTCGGGTAAGTTCGACGCCGAAGCCACCTTAAAGAAGATCGAAGCGGTGTTCGGCGCCATTCCGAAGCCTGAGCGCGAATTGCCGGGCGAATGGACGGAAGAACCCGTTGCCGACGGTGCGCGTTACTTCGAAATTCGTCGTAAGGGCGAAATGAAGGTGGTGAGCGTCGCTTATCGCATTCCGAGTGCGTTGCATCCCGATGCCTTGGCGATCAACTTGGGCGCAGATGTCTTGGGCGACACGCCTCGCGGTCGCTTGCACAAGGCATTGGTTGAAACGGGTGTCGCCACGCAGATCTTTGCCTGGCCCATGCCGGGTTATGCCCCGGGCTTTGCACTTTTCGGTGCCATTTTGAATAAGGACGGTGACGAGAAGAAGGCTCAAGAGTTGTTGGTCGAGGCCGTTGAAAAGGCATTTGAAACCAATCCCGTCAATGCCGAAGAACTTTCCTTGATGGCCACCGAAGAGAAGACCTCTTACGAGCGACTCTTTGCCGATCCGGAAGCGTTCGGTGTCGACATCTCCGACTTCATCGCATTGGGCGATTGGCGTTTGTTCTTCGTTCAACGTGACAATTGGGAAAAGTACACGCCGGAAATGGTCAACGCCGCCTGGAAGAAGTACTTCGTTCGCGACAATCGTGTCGTCGGCGTTTTCTTGCCCGATGAAAACACGCAACGCGCCGACATGACGCCGGCTCCGAGCCTTGAGAGCATCCTCAATGGTCATGAATTCAAGGAAGGCGGGGAAGAAGCCGAAGTCTTTGATTCGAGCCCCGACAATTTGAATGCCCGAACGGAGCGCTTCCGTATCGGTGACATTGAAGTGGCCCTTTTGCCCAAGCAAACGCGCGGTGACACGGTCAAGGTTCGTGCCAATTTCCGTTTCGGCAACCTCGAATCCCGTCGTGGTCAACGTGCCATGAACGTCTTGATGACGGCCATGCTCGAGCGCGGCACGAGCACGAAGGATCGTGAAGCGATCAACGATGCTTTCACGAAGTTGAAGATCGAAGGCGATATCGGCCATTACACGACGACGCGTGAACACTTGGCCGATTCCTTGGCATTGATGAATGAGCTTTGGTCCGATTCCATCATGCCGGAAAAAGACTTTGAAGAGCTCAAGAGCGAATACATCACGGACGTTCAAGCCCGTATGGACGACCCGCGCGTCTTGGCTCGCGATGCCTTGGCTCAACATTTCAACCACTACGAAAAGGACGATCCGCGTTATCGTTTGACCTCGGCCGAAATGCTTGATGCCCTCAAGAGCGCCAAATTGGCTGACGTGAAGCGCTACTATGACGAACAAT
>JAGCMT010000106.1 GCA_017646335.1 Burkholderiaceae bacterium | reverse complement strand
TGTGACACATAAAGAAGACATCTACCAATGTATCGACCGCAAAGATGTCTTTGAAGAAAACGCATGTACCGTCACGACCACGCCTGTCACTCACACCGAAGACATCTATCAATGTACCGATCGCGCAGCCACTTACGAGACTCGCACTAGTGACGTTCCAGCTTCGGTGACGGTGGCAAAAACGTATCCGTACACCTGTCCCATTTCGGCACCGGAAGAGACGAAAAAACAATGCGTGCGCACGTTGGACGTGATCGTCACGCCTCGTTGTGAGAGCAACGTCACCGATAACGCATCGATCGATATGAGCCCTTTCGGCAATGTCGGCTGGAGCGTCCCTCGTCAACGCTATTTAGACGCCAAAAGAGCTGTAGAAATTCTTTGACAGACGTAAGCCTTAGTCTCACCGTGTGTTACGGGTCGTATTACCAAACGACGGTTACGAAAATCACCTCCAAGTCTACCGAGGGGGCTTAGCGGTATACATTGAGTATCGTTTGAAATAGCCTTTAAACCTTAAAAAGAGTCCTTTTAGGAAAAAAAGAAGCACCGAATTTTCGGTGCTTTATTCGTCTTGCCTCCCCCTTAACTTAGCTCCATTTAAAAGACTAATTCCAGATACTACTTTCCCGATCAAATCATAAATTTCATTAATAGTTATCGAAAAATATTTTTATAAATGACGTTTTTGTCACATTCTTGTCATATTCGGTCGGCAGACTTCGCCCTAACCTTAACAACCCGGGTTTTCATTTCGAAGAAGAATGAAACCCATCTATAAAAAATGGAATATTTTTATCTCCTGATTCTTGTTTTCTTGCTTATTCTTGCTTGCTCCGACCTCTTCGTCGGTGTGAGTAACGACGCAGTCAACTTCTTGAGCGGCGCACTCGGTTCTCGTGTGGCCTCTTTCAAAACCGTGATGATCGTCGCCAGCCTTGGCGTTTTGATCGGTGCTACCTTCTCGGGCGGCATGATGACGATCGCACGTACGGGTGTCTACAACCCCGAAATGTTCTCTTTCGAAAACTTGATGATCGTCTTCTTTGCCGTGGTGATCACCGAAGTTTCCCTTTTGAATCTCTTTAATCGTTTGGGTTTGCCGACCTCCACGACCGTTTCCATCGTGTTTGCTTTGATGGGCGGTGGCGTGAGCATGGCCGTGTTGCACCTCTTGTCCACGGGCGAATCCCTCTTGAATTTGGGCCAATACGTCAACGGCGCTCGTGCTTCCGTGTTGGTCTTCGGCATCATCTGTTCCGTCCCCATCGCTTTCGTGGGCGGCACGATCATCCAGTACCTCTGCCGTTTGCTCTTTACGTTCAACTACCAACGTCTCTACCGCGTCTACGGTGCCCTCTTCGGTAGCTTGAGCCTTTCTGCCATTGCCTACTTCTTGCTCTTTAAGGGTGCGAAGGGCTCGGCTTTGGTGACGCCCGAAATGCTCGCCTTCTTGAACACGTACACGTTCGAATTGATGTGCGCGATCTTCGGCGCCACGTTGGTCGTTTTCCAATTGGCCATCTTGATGTTCAACTTCAACGTCTTCCGCGTGGTCATCTTGGCCGGTACTTTCGCCTTGGCTTTCTCCTTTGCCGGTAACGACTTGGTGAACTTCATCGGTGTGCCGTTGGCTGCTTTGGATAGCTGGAGCATCTTCCAAGCTTCCGGCCTGTCCGCGAGCGAATTGATGATGACGGGCTTGCGTGAAGTCCCCAAGACCAATCCGATCTACCTCTTGGCCGCCGGTACCATCATGGTGATCACGTTGTGGGTTTCCAAGAAGGCCATGCACGTGGTTCGTACGACGATCAACTTGTCTGCCTCCGACCGCGGTGACAGCGAACAATTCGGTTCTTCCTTGCTCGGTCGCTTGGTGGTTCGTCACTCCATCGCTTTGAACGGTTTCATCCAAAGCGTGATGCCCGAATCGATGAAGAAGGTCTTAAACGATCGCTTTGAACCGATGCCCGTCAAGAAGGGCGAAGTGCAATTGCCCTTTGACGTCGTGCGCGCTTCGGTGAACTTGGTCGTGTCTGCCGCCTTGATTGCCTCCGCTACGGCTTTGACCTTGCCCTTGTCCACCACCTACGTGACCTTCATGGTCGCCATGGGTACCTCTTTTGCTGACGGTGCTTGGGACCGCGAATCCGCCGTCTACCGTGTCTCCGGTGTCTTGACCGTGATCGGCGGTTGGTTCATGACGGCTTTGGCCGCCTTCACCACGTGCGGTTTGATGGTCACGATCTGCTACTACGGTCAATTGCCGGCTGTTTTGATCGTCATGGCCATCACGGTTTACGTTCTCATCAAGGACAACTTCTTTACGAAGGATGCCGAAGAGATCGAAGCCGAGAACGCCAGCACCGATCCGCAAGCGATCCGTCAACGTTTGAACGCCTCCATCGACACGACGTTCGGCCACTCCATCGACTTGTTCGAAGAAGGCCTCAACCGTTACTTCGAAGGTGATTTGAAGGGTTTGAAGAAGGCCAAGATCCACGCGTTGGATCACTACGACGATGTCGTCAAGCTTCGCCACGAGTACTACTACATGGCTCGCCTTGAAGAAGGCGTGGACCAAGACGTCTGCCACTACTACTATCGTGCCTTGACGAACATGAAGGAAGTGAGCTTGAGTCTTGAAACGATCATTCGCATGATCCACGACCACATCGCCAACAGCCACCGTATCTATAAGGGTGAATTGCAAGCAAACTTGTACACCTTGATCGCCAAGCTTCGCCACATCGAAGAAACCTTGAGTTTCTACGAAAAGGGTGACGCCATGGACATCAACGAACTTGAAGCTCGTCTTCATAAGACGCACAAGGCGATTGACGATATGCAAGCCAATCTCTTGTCCAAGATCGGTGAAGAAAAGCTCTCCTTGCGTAGTACGGAACTTTATTTGAGCATCTTGCAATTGGTCCGTGAAATGCTCAACCGCTACAACATCGTGTTCTTGATGCAAAAGGAACTCAATCACCAATGTGACTTGGCACTCCAAGCGCAAAAGGCTGAATGATCATCAAACGATGATTGATTAGAAAATGGCGAACGCTCTAAAACAGAGGTTCGCCATTTTTGTTCTCGTTTGCTCGCATTGCCCGATTGGGGACTAAGAGTAGAATTTTCTTTTACTTATTCCCCTTTTTTCTGACTCATGTCCCTCGTAGCCATCGTCCTCCAACCTTTTATCCTCATTGCTTTGGGCTTTTTGTTGTCCAAGCATCGGCTCTTTCCCCGCTCGCTTTGGGACGGCGTGGAAGTGTTGGTCTACTACGTGGTCTTTCCGCCGTTACTATTCAATAGCGTTGCCAAAGCCACGCTCACCGTCTCCGACACAAGCCTTTTTCTCATGGGCGGCGTAGCTTCGATGAGCTTGGGGATCCTTTGGTCATGGCTTGTCTCGAAAATCGCCCCGGCCGATCGCGCCACCGATGCCAGCATTCGCCAATGCGGCTATCGCTTCAATTCCTACATCGGCTTTGCCATCGTTTTGGCCTTGTACGGAGAAACGGGCTTTGCGCTATTTGCGCTCTTAATGGGGGTTTGGGTGCCGATCTCAAACGCCGTGGCCGTTGCGGATTTGGCAGCCGCCACACAAAAACACGGTCAAGGCTTTTTAAGCCTCTTGCGCTCAATTTTGAAAAATCCGCTCATTCTGGCCACATTAGCCGGCCTCTTTTTCAATGTCTTCGGTCTTTCCATGCCGGCCTGGATCGATGGTGTCTTTTCGAGTTTAGGCTCAGCCTCATTGGCATTGGCCCTGATGGCAATCGGCGCTGGCTTAAAAATTGATGACTGTCCGGCGCATCGCCTCTTGATGGGTTTAGCGACCGTCCAACGCTTGATCGTCGTGCCCGCCGTCTCCGTTTGGATCGGTCGATACTTGGGCCTTGAGGCGATCGAAATCGGTGCGCTCTTATGCTTTACAGCGCTGCCTACCGCCAACTCTTGCTACATCCTGGCCGTGCGCATGGGCGGCAATGGTCCGGCGGTTGCCGATTTGACCACGTTGCAAACCTTGTGTTCGTTGGTAACGATTCCGTTTTGGATGTGGGTGGTCAGCTGAAAAATATCGCTCTCAAAGACAATCGACACGACAAATTTTCGAGCGAGACCGCCCTCAAAAACTCAAAACAAAATTCCCTTTATCCTTCCTCAACCAAACCGGTCTTTTGCATCATGAGATAGATTTCCGTGATGTTATGGTGATCCAGTTTGCGGTAAGCGTTATAGCGGTGCACTTGCGCCGTTTTGATGGTGATGCCCAGCTTTTGTGCCACTTCTTCATGGGTGAGCCCTCGAATACTGACTTCGATCACCTGACGCTCGCGCTTGGAAAGCGACGCGTAGGCGTCTAAGAATCGCGTTACCTCGCTGTCTTGTTCATCGGCTTTTAAGATTTCAGCAACGACCTTCACCACCCGTTTTTCATTGACGGGCTTGGCGATAAAGTCCCTTGCGCCCATCTTCATGGCGTCAACTGCCATGGTAATCGTTGCATTATTACCCATCATCACGACGGGTAGCTCAACGCCGTCTTTTTTAAGTCGGGACAGCAGCGTCATCCCCGTCATCGCGGGCGTATCCAAATCGAGCACGATGCAACCCGGGCGCGTGAAATCGTCTTCGAGCAAAAATTGCTTGGCATCGGCATAGAGCTTCACCGGCAGGTTTTGATAGGTCATCTGCGTGCGAAGCGATTCACGCCAAGCACGATCCGTATCCACAATGCGAACTAAACGTGTTTTGATCTGGGGCATAAGTTTTTCTTCAACAAAAAGCAAGTGTTCAACGAAACGATTCACCGTGAGATGGGGTTTAAAGCCAACGCCATCTCACATCGTCAAGTCGAACAAATTGCCCTTGGCTGTTCCGCCCAGAAGCCAAGCGTTCATCCGCTTTTGTTGTGTCGTGACTGTCATCATCGATCCTTTCTTTGGTTTGGATCTTCCCCGAGCGCTTTTAACCGGTATGAAAAAACCGCCGGGTTTTTGGATCCGGCGGTTGGGTGTGTGGTTTTCATGCTTTTTTAGCGTGTACGCTCATCCCTTCCGCCGAGGCAGAATCAAAATGCACAAGCTAAATCGAACGTTGTAAGACATGAAATACTCTTTATAAAGCGACAGAGATAGGTCACACCGACCTAATTAGGGTTAACTTTAACTCCACTTTTATCGTTTTCGTAAGTCACATTTTTGTTAAGACACACGAATTTTTAACTTCAGATAGTGGTTGGGTGTCATCTTTACACAACATTTGGGTGAAAACTGCAAAAAAAAATTTTCACCCTCAAAAAAACGTCTTCAACCCCCACATTTAGTGGTCTCAAAAAAGGGCCGCTTTCACCAAAGCCCCGTGGTTATTGGGTTTGGTGAAAACCGAGGCTTTGTCAAGGGGCAAAAGTCCCCTCATAAACAAAAACTATGACAATTTGTGACGCAAATTTTTTAATCCCTTGATTATCAAGGAGTTCGATTTTTTGACCACAATTTTTACATCCCCCCATTTATAGAATGGGAAATGGCCACGGTGAAAACCCGCTTTTTAAAAAGAAAAATATCCGTACAATAACCTCGTCAAATAAAGGAGAGACAAAGTGAGCACGAACATCAAGCCCGAAAAGTTAGGCAAAGACGTTGGTTTTGAACGTATCCGTCGCATCACCGGCTATTTGGTCGGTACGATGGAGCAATGGAACAACGCCAAGCGTGCTGAAGAGCGCGATCGCGTCAAGCACCAAGTCAAGACCGAGAAGTAATTCTCACACCACGCCCAAAGCACTGTGAATGATGTTCACGGTGCTTTTTATTTTGTCTTTCTTTTGAGACAGTCCAAACGAATCGATACGATTTAACACCCCGATTTCAAGACAAAGCCTGTTTCAGGGTCGTACAATTAGTAGGTTAAGTAAACGATTAGCCACAATGGAGGCACCAATGAACCAATGTGAACAAAAAGTCTGGCGCGAATCCGCCAGCGAC
>JAGCMT010000001.1 GCA_017646335.1 Burkholderiaceae bacterium | reverse complement strand
TGGTCGCGCGTACCCGGAACCGGCTTATGATCAACCGTCACGTTATCGAAGTAACCCAAACGGTCAATACGGTTACGGGAAATCTTAACCTTTTCGCTGTCGAACCAAGCCGATTCATATTGGCGAACTTCTCGACGAATCACTTCATCTTGGGTCTTAGTGTTGCCGGTGATATTCACCTTGCGAACATAGGCACGACGACCCGGGTCAACCGTATAGACAATCTTAACGTCGTTACTACCTTCAGTCGTCACGGGCGTCGGACGAGCCGTCGCAAAAGCGTAACCCAAGCTGGAAAGCTTATTGACGATCGCCTCAGAGGCGACATTGATCGATTCGGCGTTGTACGTTTCATCCAATTCAACGTTAACCAAGGACTTCCATTCTTCCTCAAGGCCTAAAAGGTCGCCCGTCAAACTCACGTCCGTCAAGCGATACTGTTCGCCTTCAGTGACATTGACCGTAATGAAGATGTCCTTCTTATTCGGAGCAATGGAAACTTGGACGCTATCGACTTTGAAGTCCAAATAACCGTTATTCAAGTAATAAGAACGAATCGCTTCAATATCGGCAGCCAACTTTTCACGAGAGTAGAGATCCTTTTGGTTGTACCAAGACATCCAGCCGGATTCACCCAACTGCATTTGCTCGGCCAACTCTTCGTCATCCATCACCTTGTTGCCAACGAAACGAATGGACTTGATTTTGGCGGCTTGACCTTCATCGACCACGATGGACAAACGCACGCGATTACGATCCAACGGCGTCACCGTCGTCTTCACGTCCACGCCGTAGTGACCGCGAGCCAAATATTGACGACGCAATTCTTGGTCGGCACGGTCAAGCGTTGCTTGGTCAAAGATACGACCTTCGGCCATACCGACATCACGCAAGCTTTGCTCAATAGCAGACTTATCAAATGCGCGGATACCTTGCGTGCTAATGGATGCCACGGCAGGACGCTCTTGCAATTGAACGACCAACACTTCGCCTTCTTGTTCCAAACGAACGTCACGGAAAAGACCGGAACGATACAAAGAGTGGATCGCATTGTCACCCTTCACGGTCGTGAATTCATCACCGACACGGAACGGTAAGTGAGACAACACGGTACCCGGTTCCGTACGTGCGATACCTTCGATGCGAATGTCCTTAATCGTAAAGGCATTGGCCATGGCACCCGTGGCCACGGTACACATCGCTGCAGCGATCGCAGAACGTAACAAATAATCTTTCAAGTGCATCTTTTGCTCTTTCGGTTAAATAACGCCTATTGAAGCAGACGTACAAAGTCGTTAGTGAGCGCTAAAGCCCCTAACGCCAACACAATAAAAAGTCCAATTTTCTGTCCGATTGCCATCCATTCGTCAGGCAAAGGACGTCCACAAACAATTTCTACCAAATAATACAGGAGGTGACCGCCATCTAACATAGGGATTGGCAATAAATTCAAAATCCCCAGGCTAACACTGATCATTGCAAGGAACGCCAAATAGGCTCGAATGCCCATTTCGGCGCTTTTTCCTGCATAGTCAGCAATCGTGACCGGACCGCTGATCCCCTTCGTGCTCGCATCGCCTGTCACCATTCGAGTGACGGCCTTGGCCGTCGATTTCGTAATCGATACGATTCGCTCAAAGCCCTTGACGACACTGTCGATCGGACCCAATTGTTGCCAATATAAATTGGGGTCAAAACGAATCATCGCACCGATCACAGGGGAGGCCATCGTTTCACCCTTTTCATTGGTGATTTCGCCCATCGTCGGATAGACGGCGACTTCGCGAGGATCTTCCTTTTCACCCTGTACGGTCAGAATCAACGCTTCACCCTTGTTGGCACGAATCTTTTCCAACAATTGCCACGAAATCAAAATCTCTTTACCGTCGGCTTTCAACACGCGATCCCCGGCGCGTAAACCGGCCAATTGGGCGGGTTTGCCGGCTTGGACCTCAGCAATGACGGTTGTCCCATAGTGATAAGTCAACCCCAATTGCTCGGGCAACGAAAGTTTTTCATTTTCAACTTCAATGGCGCTCAAATCCCAATAGACCGTGCGCTCCACACCATCACGAGAGACGACCATCGGAACGTCACGCTCACCGGCTTTTTCCATCAGGCGCCAATTAAAGCTTTCCACGTCACCGATGCGGGCGCCGGCCAAACTGACAGCCGTGTCATAGCGTTGAATCCCTACCGTTTGTGCTTGAGAGGCGGGTTGCGGATCCCAAAAGACGGTCTTGAGCATGGGCTGCCCCATCATGCCGATGACGGCATACAAAAAGACCGCTAACAAAAGATTGGCCAATGGACCGGCCGCTACAATCGCGATTCGCTTAAAGACCGATTGACGATTGAACGCACGATGGCGTTCGCTTTCCAAAATCGTTTGATCCTCTTCTCGCTCATCGAGCATGGAGACGTAACCGCCCAATGGGAAAGCGGAAATGATCCACTCGGTTTGATCTCGCCCCATTTTCTTGGAGAACAATTTCGGACCAAAACCGAAGGAGAATTTCAAAATTTTGACGCCGGCCCAACGTGCGACCAAATAGTGTCCCAATTCGTGAAAAACGATCAGAACACCTAACGCAACGACAAACGCCAATAACGTGGTCATCAGGCAATCACCTCACGGGTACGACGACGAGCTTCCAAATCAATCGCAAGGATGTCTTCCAACGTCGTTGCGGCGCTCGGTTGGTACGTATCCATCATCGTCCGACACGTACGAGCAATGTCCAAGAAGCCGATCTTGTTCTTTAAGAACGCTTCCACGGCGATTTCATTGGCAGCATTCAAAACGATGCTCGCTGCACCACCCGAACGCAACGTTTCATAGGCATACGCCAATTGCGGGAAACGCTCCAAATCCGGTGCCTCAAACGTCATGTCACGCATCTTGGTGAAATCCAAACGACCGGAGCCACCGTCCAAACGTTCGGGCCACCCCAACGAGTAGGCGATCGGCGTCTTCATATCGGGCGTACCCATTTGGGCCAATACGCAACCGTCGGCGTATTCAACCATGGAATGGATGATGCTTTGCGGATGCACGACCACGTCGATTTGATCGGGCGTAAAACCGAACAACCACGACGCTTCGATGACTTCCAAACCTTTATTCATCAACGTTGCACTATCCACGCTGATCTTTTGTCCCATACTCCAATTGGGGTGAGCACAAGCTTGAGCCGGTGTGACATTTTCCAAGTCATAACGATGACGGAAGGGACCGCCCGAAGCCGTCAGGATCAAGCGCGCACCGGCACGAGCAGCAGGCGTTGCCGATGCCAAGCATTGGAAAATGGCGTTGTGTTCGCTATCGACCGGTAAAAGCTCCGCATGGCACGCTTTCACGGTACGCATCAAGAGCTCACCGCCACAAACCACACTTTCTTTATTGGCTAAGAGAAGACGTTTACCGGCCTTGGCTGCAGCAAAAGTCGGCGCCAAACCGGCCGCGCCCACAATCGCCAAAACCGCTACATCCACTTGCGGCAACGAGACAATCTCACACAACGCAGCGCTGCCGGCCATGGGCGTCACGTGCGAAAGACCCGCATCGAGTAACTTTTGGGCCAATTCCGCATAGCGAGACTCATCGGCGATGACGGCCATTTTCGGTTGCCATTTGGCACATAAACGCACCAATTCATCAACACGAGAGCCGGCCGTTAAAGCATAGATTTCGTAACGATCGGGATATAGGGATACGACATCCAACGTCGAGCGACCGATAGAACCGGTCGCTCCGAGTAAGGCGATTTTTTGAACCATGAGAATGCGAACGAAAATCGATTGAATTAGGCGGCCATCGAACCGAGGAACGTAAGGACCATCACGCAAAGGAAAGCGGACGGCAACGTCGGCATCATAGCGTCTAAGCGGTCATAGAAGCCACCGTGACCCGGCAAGAGGTTGCTGGAATCCTTAATACCGGCTTGACGCTTCAATGTACTTTCAAACAAGTCACCGACGATGGACAAGGCCACCAAAACGACAGCACCGATACACCAACCCAACGGACCCGTCGTTTGGATAAAGACGGACGGAAGCGTCGCATCGGCCAAGCCGTAAGCGGCGGCAAAGCCGGCCAAAATCACGCTCACCATACCGCCGATCACGCCTTCCCAACTCTTTTTCGGGCTCAAAGCCGGTGCCAAGCGGCGCTTACCAAAAGCCATACCGGTGAAGTAAGCCATGATGTCAGCGATCCAAACAACGCACAAAATGGAGACCACCATGGCAATACCGAAGGCAGCCATCGCGCTCACAAAGGACAACCAGGCGGCCGGTACAAAAAGCACACCCGTCACGGCCACCACTACGGAGGAAATCTTCAAACCCGTGTGGCGAGCCATGAAAATACGAATGGAGATACCCAACCACAAGAGAGAAACGGCGATCAAATAAAGCGCAAAGCCTGTAAAGAGCGACGAATAAGCCGTCTCATTGATCGTGCTCGTTTGGACTTCCAAATAAATCAAATACGTGATCGTCATCATCGTGATACCGACCACGGCGGAAACCAATGCCGAAGACTTCGAGGGGATACCGGCCAGTTTCAACCATTCCCAAAGAGCCAAGGTGAAACCGACGCCCATCACCAGGGCAAAGGCCACTTCACTCACCATGTACGCCGCCACAATGATGGCCAACAAAACGATGGCCGTGATCACGCGTTGTTTCAACATATCGAGATTTCCTATCAAACTTCAATTATTTATTCGCACGGACTTGATCGCCCGTCATCCCAAAGCGTCGTTCGCGATCGTTAAACCATTCGATCGCCCCCATAAAATCTTCCTCACGGAAGTCAGGCCACAACGTACGCGTGACATACAACTCGGCATACGCCGCCTGCCACAGGATGAAATTACTGATGCGCTGCTCCCCGCCCGTACGAATCATCAGATCGACTTCCGGGGCCCAGTCAAAAGCCATGTGTTCGCTCACCATTGCCTCGGTGATGCGCTCGGGATGCTCAGCCACATCGGGGTGAGCCTTGACCATCTTGCGCATGGCTTCCACGATATCCCAACGACCGCCATAGTTGGCACAAATCGTCAACACCATTCGATCGCACGAAGCGGTCATCGCTTCGCTTTCGGCAATACTTTGTTGGATATCTTCACTAAAAGCCGTCAAATCACCCGCCACACGCATACGAACGCCGTTGGCAAGCATATGCTTGGCTTCTCGTTTCAATGCGGTCGCAAATAGCTTCATCAACGCGTTGACCTCTTCGGGAGGACGACGCCAATTCTCAGAGCTAAAGGCAAAAAGAGACAAGAACGGCACGCCACATTTGGCTGCCGCCTCAATGGTCCGTCGTACCGACTCGACACCACGACGATGTCCCTCGGCACGAGGCAAAAAACGGCTCTGGGCCCAACGCCCATTGCCGTCCATGATAATTGCAACGTGGCGAGGAACCGCCACGTTGCCTTGTTTGATGATAGCAGTCATTCAAACGGTCACGACTTAGATCGTCATGACTTCTTTTTCTTTGTTGGCGACCGTTGCATCGACTTGAGCGATGAAATTGTCGGTCAACTTTTGGATTTCCTTTTCAGAACGCTTTTGATCGTCTTCGGAGATTTCCTTGTCCTTCAACAAGCGCTTGACGTGTTCGTTGGCATCACGGCGCAAGTTACGGATAGCAACCTTGCTTTCTTCACCGATGTGCTTAACGACCTTCGTGATTTCACGACGGCGTTCTTCCGTGAGCGGGGGCAACGGCACGCGGATGAGCATACCGCTCGTAGCCGGGTTCAAACCGAGATCGGAAGAACGGATTGCCTTTTCGATCGGGGCAACCATGTTCTTTTCCCACGGTTGGACCGTCAAGGTGCGAGCGTCAGCCACGCCAACTTGAGCGACTTGGTTGATCGGCGTCGGAGAACCGTAGTAGTCAACCATCACGTGATCCAAAAGACCGGCAGAAGCACGACCCGTACGGATCTTGATGAAGTCTTCACGCAACGTTTCAACCGTGCGGGACATCTTGTATTCACATTGTTTTTGAATTTCGCTGATCGTCATGATAACTCCAGTTATTTTTTATTCTTTCTACTGCCCTAATTAGAGGTGCACCAACGTACCTTCGTCGGCACCGCGGCAAACACGTGCGATAGAACCCTTGTCACCGATATTGAAAATCTTGATCGGCAAGTTTTGTTCACGGCACAAAGCAAAGGCCGTGGCGTCCATGACGCGAATATCGCGACGCAAGCATTCGTCAAACGTGATGTCCTTAATGAACTCGGCATCCGGATACTTCTTCGGGTCAGCCGTGTAGATACCGTTGACCTTCGTAGCCTTCAAGACCACGTCGGCATTGATTTCCGCACCGCGCAATGCAGCAGCCGTGTCGGTAGAGAAGTAGGGGTTGCCCGTGCCAGCAGCAAAGATCACCACGCGGCCCTTGTCCAAGTGACGCAAGGCCTTGCCACGAATATAAGATTCGGCGATACGTTCGATGTCCAATGCGCTTTGAACGCGAGCATCGACACCGTTTTTACGCAAGCAGTCTTGCAATGCCAAAGCATTCATCAACGTAGCCAACATGCCCATGTGGTCACCTTGCGTACGTTCCATACCGGAAGCACCCAAAGCCACACCGCGGAAGATGTTACCGCCGCCCACGACGATACCGATCTGTACACCGAGCTTATAAGCTTCTTTGATGTCTTCAACCGTCGATTGGATCGTATCGCGGTTGATACCGAAAGCATCGGGACCCATCAAAGATTCGCCGGAAAGTTTCAAAAGGACTCGCTTGTATTTGACCGGTGTTTCTTTAGCCATGTTCACTACTCCTCTGTGTGACAGCACGTTCTATCTAATTGTTACCCTGGCGCTTCAAATTGCAGTCCGCAAAAAGCTCGGCCGTTTCGTCAGACACGACAAACGACCCATCGACAGGGCGCTCATAATAGAACGATTATGCCCATCCTCGAGCGAGTTTTGGGCACCGAAAGGCCCATTTTTTGCTTAATCACCAAGATTAAGTCAAAGGTTTACGTGTTTTTCTAAGGCACTAGAAAAAAGACTTCTAGGCAGCACCGACCTTTGAGGGTCAGGATGCACTAGAAGTCTTTACTTAAAAAGGACCGAATTAGGCCTTCTTAGCAGCAGCCATTTGTTCAGCCACTTCAGCAGCAAAGTCGCTTTGCTTCTTTTCGATGCCTTCGCCGACGACGAAGAGAACGAAGGAAGCGACGGATGCGCCGTTTTGCTTCAAGAGTTCGGAAACGCTCTTCTTGTCGTCCTTAACGAACGGTTGGGAGAGAAGCGTAACTTCCTTCAAGTACTTTTGAACCGTACCTTCAGCGATGCGTTCGAGCATAGCTTCCGGCTTGCCAGCTTCGCGAGCCTTTTCGATAGCAACGCGACGTTCCGTTTCGAGGAGAGCAGCGTCAACGCCAGAAGCGTCGAGAGCCTTCGGCTTCGTAGCAGCAACGTGCATAGCGATGTCGTGACCGACTTCGTCAGAGCCACCGACCAAGTCCACCAAAGCACCGATCTTGGCGCCGCCGTGGATGTATTGGTGCAACTTACCTTGAGCTTCGATGCGTTGGAAGCGACGGAACGTCATGTTTTCGCCGATCTTACCGACCAAAGCCGTACGGATAGCTTCCAAGGATTGACCTTCCACTTCGAGAGCGGACAAGGCTTCCATGTCAGCCGGATTGTTTTCAGCAACCAAGCGAGCAGCGTGAGCAGCCATGGCTTGGAATTCCGGGTTCTTAGCAACGAAGTCCGTTTCAGAGTTGACTTCGAAGATAGCGCCGGTCTTACCATCTTCAGCGATGAAGATCGTCACAACGCCTTCAGCAGCAACACGCGTTGCAGCCTTGTTAGCCTTGTTACCGAGCTTAACGCGCAAGATTTCTTCAGCACGAGCCATGTCGCCATCAGCTTCCGTCAATGCCTTCTTGCATTCCATCATCGGAGCGTCGGTCTTAACACGCAATTCTTTAACCATAGCGGCAGTAATAACGGCCATGGGAGTTCTCCTAAGAGTTAGGGTTTACAGAAATTTCAAAAAAGGGGCGACGCCTTTTATATTGAAAAAAGCGCGCCCCTGATTTTTTGCAGATGCGTCAGTTGCTTAACGAATTAAGCTTCGACTTCTTCCACGACTTCTTCAGCAGCCACTTCCTTTTCGAGAGCAGCTTCGCTGGCTTCGCGACCGTCCAAGATGGCGTCAGCCATGCCGGCAGCGTAGAGAGCAACAGCCTTGGAGGCGTCGTCGTTACCCGGGATGACGAAGTCAACGCCAGCCGGGTTGTGGTTCGTGTCGACCACAGCGATCACAGGGATACCGAGCTTGTTAGCTTCTTGGATAGCGATCTTG
Source organism: Burkholderiaceae bacterium (assembly GCA_017646335.1). Lineage (GTDB taxonomy): Bacteria > Pseudomonadota > Gammaproteobacteria > Burkholderiales > Burkholderiaceae_F > Aphodousia. Next base: position 2,687 of record JAGCMT010000001.1, on the reverse strand, counting down.
TGGTAACCCACGTCGACCACGAACAAAGCGTCCGGCAAGCTCACCATGTCCTTGATACCACCGATGGAGCGATTCAACTTTTCAACTTCACGCGTGAAGTCGAGAGCTTCCTTCTTGGTCATCTTTTCCAAGCCGCCGTTGGCGATCGTGGCTTCCATGTCCTTCAAACGCTTGATCGTCAACTTCACCGTCTTGAAGTTGGTGAGCATACCGCCCAACCAACGTTGATCAACGTAAGCGCAACCAGCGCGTTGAGCTTCTTCAACGATGATGTCGCGACCACCACGCTTGGTGTCCACGAAGAGGATCTTACCGCCCTTAGCGGAGAGTTCGCGAGCGAACTTGAGGGCTTCTTCAAACTTCACAACCGTCTTTTCGAGGTTGATGATGTGAATCTTGTTGCGAGCACCAAAGATGTATTGACCCATCTTCGGATTCCAGAAACGAGTTTGGTGACCGAAGTGGCAACCAGCTTCGAGCATTTCGCGCATGCTAACCATGGTATGAGATTCCTTTTAATTCTAAGGTTTATATCTGACAACGCGACGCTCTCTTCACAGGCCTATACGTGCGGCGAAATCCGCATGACAAGTATCTGGAAGACAACCTATAGATATCGCGTTGCGCTATTGGTTTCCCTAAAAACAAAAATTTGGGCACCAAGGGGAAACTTTCTTGGGTCCCAAACTAAAAATAAGCACCAAATATGGTGCCTTTTTTGGTCTAGCTCGCTATTATATGCGAATTCAAGTTATTAACAAGTCCTTTTTTAGAAAATTTAAGAACATTATCATGGATATCCGTATCAAAACGCCCGAAGAGATCGCCGGCATGCGCGAAGCTTGCCGTTTGGCCTCTCAAGTGCTTGATTTCATTGCTCCGATGGTCAAGGCCGGTGTCTCTACGCTTGCCCTTGACGAAGCCATGGAAGGCTTCATGAAGGAAAACGGTTGCATCTCCGCCTGTAAGGGCTATTGCCCGCGCGGTTTCACCCCCTATCCGGCCGCAACCTGCATCTCCATCAACCACGTCGTCTGCCACGGTATCCCGACCGCCGATAAGCTCTTGAAGAAGGGCGATATCGTCAACATCGACGTCACCGTCATCAAAAACGGTTTCTACGGCGACACGAGCCGCATGTTCATCGTGGGCTCCAAGCCCGGCATCCTAGCCAAGCGTTTGGTTGAAGGTTGCTACGAAGCCTTGTGGCGCGGTATCGAAGCCGTCAAACCGGGCCGCCCCTTAAACGACATCGGTATCGCTTGCTCCAAGGTCGCCCGTGAAGAAGGCTTCTCCGTGGTGCATGAATACGGTGGCCACGGCATCGGTCGTGACTTCCATGAAGAACCGTTCGTGACGCACTTCGATACGAAGGACAACTCCATCATCATGCGTCCGGGTATGATCTTTACGATCGAACCGATGCTCAATGCCGGCGCTCGTCACATCTCGGACCTTCGCGACGGTTGGACGGTCGTCACCAAGGATCGTTCGCTCTCGGCACAATGGGAACATACGGTACTTGTGACCGAAACCGGTTGCGAAGTGCTCACGATGAGCGAAGGCTATCCGGCCGTCCCCGAATGGGTAACGGCAAAACACTAATGCAATAGTGAGATGCGCATGGACACGAACGTTGATTGGGTCACCGAATTTAAAACTCAAGAAAAAGCGTTAGCCGACGCTTTTCTCTCCAACGCTCGTGTCAATGCGTACTTGACCGCCCATACGGTCGCCGCCGATCAAGCCGTGCAAGAACTGGCACGCCTTTGCGACCTTCCTTCCGATTTGGCACTTCTCGCCTTGGGCGGCTACGGCCGTCGAGAACTCTTCCCGCACTCCGACATCGATTTGATGGTGCTTTTGCCCCGCGATCCCGATGACGCCCTAACCGCCAAACTTGAACGATTCATCATGCGCCTTTGGGAGCTTGGCCTGACCGTGGGTCACAGCATCCGAACGCTCGAAGTCGCCCTTGAAGAAAGTCTCAAAGACATCACCGTACAGACGGCACTCTTGGAAGCTCGCTATCTTTGGGGCAATGAGCCGCTCTTTTTGGAGATGCAAAAGGCCTATTGGCTACAAATGGATGCGGCCGCTTTTTTCCGCGCCAAGCATCTCGAATTGGCCCAACGCCATCATAAGTACGAAGACACGCCTTATGCTCTGGAACCCAATGTCAAAGAAAGTCCCGGCGGTTTACGTGACCTTCAGGTCCTCTTTTGGTGCGCAAAAGCCGCCAATTTCGGTGACGGCGCCGAAGACATGGTCAAACTCGGTCACCTGACCGAAGAAGAAGCCGAACAGTTGCGTGAAGTCGATCACGAATTAAAACGAATTCGTATTTACCTTCACCTCTTGCGCAATCGAGCCGAAGACCGTTTGATCTTTGACATCCAAACCGCTTTAGCTGACGTGGCCGGTTATAAAAATACCGAGCACCAATTGGCAAGCGAAGCCCTCATGCGCCGTTATTACCTGACGGCCAAAAGCGTGAGCCAGCTCTCCAAGATCCTTCGACAAATGCTCGAAGAAAAGCTTTTTGCCGAACCGAATTTGGATGTCACCCCCATCGATGAAACGTTCATCAGTTACGGCTACACGCTCGACATCACCGATTCGCTCGCCTTTAAACGCGACCCGAACGCCATTTTGCGAGGCTTCTATATTCTCGAGAGCACGCCCAC
>JAGCMT010000105.1 GCA_017646335.1 Burkholderiaceae bacterium | reverse complement strand
TTAAGATTTTGGCTCCGGCCTTTTATGCGCGAAAAGACATCCGCACGCCAGTGAAATTTGCAGCCGTGAGTTTGGTTTGTGTTCAGCTCTGTAACATCGTGACGGTCCCCGCATTCTCTCATGCCGGTTTGGCCATTTCCGTGGGGATTGGTAGCTGTTTGAATGCGACACTTTTGCTTGCCACGCTCATTCGTCGCAAGCAATATCAACCGTTAAAAGGTTGGGGGAAGTGGATGCTGGGCGTGGTGATTGCTTCAGCCGCTATGGCTGCTACACTCATTTATTTGCAAACGGGTGTCGATTGGGCGGCGATGCAATCCGAGTGGGTTACTCGAGCCGGTCTTGTGTTGGCTTATATTGTGGCCGCAATCGTGGTGTATTTTGGCATTTTGGTGGCTTTCGGTCTTCGTCCGCGCCACCTTCGTCCCAAGCACGATATCTAAAATCAGTCTTCCAAACGGTCAAACGGCATGTCCTCGGGCCATTCGATCAAGCGATCGTGATCGCATTCGTCAATGGCCTCAGGACCTAAACGTGCCGTGTTGACGGCGTAGTTGAGTTTCGCGTAAACGTTCGCGATGTCTTCCATCAAAATTTCTTCGGCATCGAGTCGATCGTCACCCAAACGGTCGATCGTTTCCGACAAGCATTCCAAAGTGTCCGAGAGGGTGGCGGTGAGCCATTCGCGATCGATCGTCATCGTTTTTGATCCTTACTGAAAAAGCCTGTAAAAGCTTGTGTCTAACAGAGAAAAAGCAGTTGATAATGCTTACAATCTAACCATTATAAGAAAGTTCGCTTTCACCGTTCTCATTCCCTATATTCGGACGTCAAAATGGTTGGTCAATTCGTTAAAACCACTCTCGCACTCAGTGTGTCGCTCGCATTCGGCACGATCGCCCAAGCCGCTTATTTAGGTCAGCTGAAAGTTCAAAGCGCTCCCGGTCAAAATTTTGTTGCAACGGTTCAAGTCCACGATGTCGACTCCTCGACCAAGTCGTTGTTGGCAAAGCTTGCTCCTCAAGCAACGTACGATCAATTCAAAGTGAAGATGCCCTTGAGCGCCCAAGGCCTTTCCATGGCATTGGTGAGTAAGAATCCCTTGACGTTGAAGATTTCGGGTAAGCGACCCGCTCAAGAACAAGCCTTCCCGTTATTGCTTGAATTGCATGAAGGCGAACAAATCAAGGTTCGTCAATACAACATTCGTTTGGGAGCAACGGGTTCCGTTGAGCCGAACGCTCCGGTTGTGAAATCGGCTACTGCCGCCAAGACGGTCGCTGAGCCGGCTGTCAAGTCCGTCGCCGTTGAGGCTCCGAAAGCCGAATCCGTCAAGAAGGTTGTCGTCGCTACCAAGGATGAAAAGGCAATGACGCCCTTGGAGCGTATGAAGGCGAAGAATTACGATTTGAGTAAGCCCATTACGATCGAAGACGGTTACACGCCATGGTCTTTGGGTATGCTCTACCAAAGTCGTTATCCCGGTGCAACGGTCAATCAGGTGTTAGTGGCTTTGGCCGTTCATAATGCGGAAGCGTTCCCCAACGGTAACGTGCGTCAATTGAAGACGGGGGCGAAATTAAGTGCGCCGCCCGCTTCGTTGGTGCAATCGATCAATCGCCAAACGGCTCACGAAATCGTTCAAAAGGGGCTGAATATTCATGAAGTCGCCCAACGTCCGATGCCGATTGAAGCACCCAAACCGGTCAAGAAGGTAGCCAAGCCCGTCGCGACTGAAAAGCCCAAAGTCGAACCGGTGAAGGAAGCGGCTGTGGCGGTTGCTGCACCCGAACCCAAGGTTGAAGAAAAGCCCGCAGAGGTAACGCCGGTACCGGAGCCTGTGGCACCGAGTGCGCCGACGGTTGAAGCCCAGGTCGCTTCCGTTGAAGCGGCTCCCGCTCAGCCTGTTGCACAACCGGCACCGGAGCCCGCCGTGACAGAACCGGCGCCGACATTGGAAATCGTGACGGAAGAGGAAGCCGTACAGGAAGAAGAATCGAGCTCTTGGTATTGGTGGCTTTTGTTGGTGGTCTTGATGGCAGCCGGCGGTTTTGTTTTCTGGCGAACCAAGCAAGGCAAGAAGGTTGACTTTGAAAGCTTAAAGAAGGCCATGCAAGAAAAGGGTAAGCCTCGTAAAGAGCCTGTCGTGGCTCGTCCCGCCGAGACTTCCGTTGTGACGTCGGCAACGGCAGTGGAAGTTAAGTCCGTTGAGCCCGTGTTGGCTAAAGAAGAGCCCACCTTCTTAGAACCGGCTGTACAAGTGAAGGTCGAGCCGGTACGTGAGGTGAAGGTTGAGCCGACTGTCGTTCCGAAGACGGTTCAAGAAGAGCCGAAAATGATGATGCAAGACGATTCTTTTAATGTGTTCGATTTGGTGAGCGAAGATGCCACGATCGTGACGAAGGAAGCTGCCAAGCCGGCAGTGGCTAAACCCAATGTCGTGCAAACGCCCAAGGTTGAGCAATCGATGAACGATACGTTGGAAATGGCTCGTTCTTTCATTGCGATCAATAGCCACAACGAAGCGATCATGCTTTTGCAAGAAGTGTTGCAAAGCGGTACGCC
>JAGCMT010000104.1 GCA_017646335.1 Burkholderiaceae bacterium | reverse complement strand
TGCTTGAAAATTACGATTTTGAGCATTTGTCCTTGCCCAAAGGGTATAGCGCAGAGTGGCTCAAGAGCTGCCAGTTTATCAAGGAGAAGCAGAACCTCATTCTTCTTGGTAATCCTGGAACAGGAAAAACTCACTTGGCAACAGCCTTGGGGGTTAAAGCCTGTGAAATGGGTTTGAAACCTTATTACAGGCGGACATCGAAGTTTATCGAAGAATTAACTCGCTACCACGAAAATAATCGGATGGCAGAGTTTTGGAGACGCTTTGATGGAAAGGACTTGCTCATCTTAGACGAGTGGGGATACGTACCGGTACACCTAAACGGAACCCGGTTACTGTTTGACGTTATTGCTGACTGCTACGAAAAGCGTAGCGTCATTTTAACGACCAATCTCCCTGTCCAAGAATGGAACAAGACTTTTAACGACGAACGATTGATTTTGGCAATGATTGACAGATTGGCTCACCACGGGTTAATCATCAAGCACACTGGTGAAAGCTATCGTTTGAAACACGCTTTAATGCGTTAAAAATACAGAAGGACTTGTGGACTTTCGTGTCGGTCTTATGTATTTCTTATTGACGGAACACACCTAAATCACTTTGAGCAGTTTCTCGTAAAGTCCTTTAATCTATTTCGCTAAGCGCAACGAGAAAGTGCACCACAAACGTAGGATAAGGTGCATCATATAATGCAACGAAAAATTGCCCCCTCACCAATTACTAATCGATTCAGACGGAATTTCACAATGTCAGATAAGAACCAATCCACAACATTGACTAATCAACAGATTGTCGACCCAGTCTCCTCATGGAAGTACCCCGGCTTTAAGATTAATACAATCGAGAGGAATCCGGATAAGGCTAACTTTTTTGAGGTAACACTCGAACCGATATCTGACCCGATCTGCCCCAATTGCCATCGGCCCGCTAAAGTACACAGCAGCAAAGAGCGCAAAGTACGAGACACTCCTTTGTTCGCCGGAGAAAATGTCGAAGTCATCTTTAAAATTCGGAGAGTCCGCTGTCAGTGTGGCTGCAACCACACCGAATTCATCTCATGGCTACATCCTCACCATCGTTTAACATACCTTTGTATCTCATGGATCCAGCACTTATTAGCTCTCGGGGTCACGCCCAAACTTATCGCCGAATCCGCCCACATCAGCAGAGAAACGATTAACTTGCTACATCAGCCGCTGATGGAGCAATTACACGGGCGGCCTAATATGAGAGGGGTCCGGCATTTAATATTCGACCAAGTTCAAACTGCCGACGAAGAAACAGGAGAAAGTGCCTGTACGACCGTTATTCGAGACGCCGAACAAAAAAAGATTGTTTGGACTGCAACCTCGCATCGTGAAATCTACCTATTTAAAGAATTTCTCAAAAAGTGGCATATGTACGACGAAATCGGTTCGATTTGTTGCGATATGAACGGCCCGATGACCAGTACCATTCTCGACTGCTTTCCCAACACCAAGACACTTTATGATCCGTTTTACCTGTTGAACCGGTTTCAAAACGACGTCATTTCAATCGCCAAACAAGAATCGTTAGAAAAGAGCCAACCGTTATTGGACAACGACATCGTTGAAAAAGGTCATCCGGTCAGAAGTGTTGGTGGTTATTCTTGGAATTTAAAAAGAGTCGATCATACAATCGTTCATGAAGGACAAAAATTATTAAGCTACATGAGAGAAGATAACGATTTACTTTCACTGCTTTACCCTATTTCGCAAATGATCCGACAATCATGGGAATGTGAAAAATGGCATCAAGGCAAAGATTTGTTATTGAAATGCCCAAACATGCTGACAGAGATTGCCCATAAATTTAACTTCCCTCCAGCGAACAACTTTGTCTACGTAATGAAAGTTTATGAAAAAGAAATCATGAACAACCTTGTGCGTGATTATTCAATAAATCGACGACATGAAACAAACCATAAAAAGAAGATTTTCGCTCTGGTTAAAAAAAAGTGTCCCTACGGTCGCAAAGAACGTAACCTACGGCTCAAAGCCGCCTTCCCTGGTAAAGAGTATTCTCCTTTAGACAGACTAAAACCGGGGCAAGCCTTCTTAGAAACAAGAACCTGGGAATTCTAAATTTCTCCAGAAAACCGAAAATCATTCTAGGAATTTTTAGGAATTTGCGAGAAAATCAAGGAAATCCACTCATTGAATAGCCTTATAAGTACAACTCTATGTATTTAACGAAAGAGTGACGTTTTGGCCATGAGCACGTCAAAAAAGAGTATGCTATTTAGTGGTATTTGCACATTCTGACGTCGTTCATGATTCGCACAAAGGCTTGGCTTGCAACAAACTATCTCGGCATCACCCTGACACTATTTGTGGCTGGCGCAGGGATGTTTTTTGCTCAAATTCTCGACCTCTCAAGCGTTCTGGTTACGTTGGTTATCGGAATCCTTTTAAACCCCATTTTCGAGCGTCCTAACATGGCCCCCAAGGTCAATCCCGGACTCGACTATAGCCTTGCCCTTCCCCTTCAGATCGGCACAGGGCTTTTAGGTTTAAAAATTACTGATGATCTTTTAAAACTCATGAGCCCATCGATCATTCTGTTGATCATTGCCGGTGTTTTATTAACATTAGGCATCTCGGTGTTAGTAAACCGTTTTCTAATTAAATGGGAATCACTAGAAGCCGCCATGACAGGCGCCGGTGTAGCCATTTGCGGTGCATCAGCGATGTTGGCCATGAGCTTGGTTTTAAAGAAAGGACGATTGCGTCAAGAATCACTGATTTCGCTCATCATGACGGTGATTGGGCTTTCGGCGATTGCGATGGTACTTTATCCGCTCATCGTCAAATTGCTTGGCTTTGATGATGCCGTAGGCGGTCTGATCATGGGTGCAACCATTCACCAAGTTTCTCAAGTTGTGGGCGCCAGCGCTGTGTTTGGACCTGAAGGCATGGCGGTTGCCACCATGAGTAAGATGCTCCGTGTAGCTTGCCTCGTACCCGTTATGGTCATCTTTATCACGTTTTACGGACGCAATGACGAAGCGGGAACAGCCAAGATGAATCCCTTGGCTTATATGCCCAAATTCCTCTATTTCTTCATTTTATTGGCCGTTGCCAATGTCTACGGTTGGGTGCCGGAATTGATCAAACCGACCCTATCGGCAATTTCCAACATTCTGATTTTGTTAGCGGTCGCTGCCATCGCGGTTAAAACCAATCTTCGTTCGTTATTGACCGTCGGATGGAAACCCGTCGTTTTAATGACGATCGATAGTATCTTCTTATTTGTGTGGATCGTTGGCGGTATTATGCTTTTAACGTAAAGCGCATCAATTTTTTCGTACTTATCAAACAAATGCGGCTTGGTTTTGACACCAAGCCGCGTTCGATTTTTTGTTCAGCTAATCAGCATTAAGCCTTGAAGTCACGCAAGGGTTGAGCTTCGGGGCGCAAAACTTCAACGCCGCCCATGTACGGACGCAAAACTTCCGGCACCGTCACGGAACCGTCAGCGTTTTGGTAGTTTTCCAACACGGCCACCAACGTACGACCGACAGCCAAACCGGAACCGTTCAACGTGTGAACGTATTGGATCTTGCCATCCTTACCCTTCACGCGCGTACCCATACGGCGAGCTTGGAAGTCTTCGCAGTTGGAACAAGAAGAGATTTCACGGTACTTGTCTTGAGCCGGGAGCCAAACTTCCAAGTCATAGGTCTTCGTTGCACCGAAACCCATGTCACCCGTGCAAAGCGTAATCACACGATACGGGAGACCCAACTTTTGAAGGATACGTTCGGCATTACCGACCATTTCTTCCAAATGTTCGTAAGAGTTTTCCGGGCTAACGATGCGAACCATTTCGACCTTGTCGAATTGGTGTTGACGGATCATACCGCGCGTGTCACGACCGTAGGAACCGGCTTCAGAACGGAAGCACGGCGTGTGAGCCGTCACCTTGATCGGAAGATCAGTGTGCTTCAAGAGGTTACCGTTGACCATGTTCGTCAAAGACACTTCTGCCGTCGGAACCAAGTAAAGCGTTTCGCCTTCACCTTCATGACCGCCCTTCTTAGCAGCAAAAAGGTCTTCTTCAAACTTCGGCAATTGGCCCGTACCACGCATCGTATCGGCCGTCACGATGTACGGCGTATAGCATTCGATGTAACCGTGTTCAGAGGTATGCGTATCGAGCATGAATTGTGCCAATGCACGATGCAAGCGAGCAACTTGACCACGCATAAAGCAGAAGCGAGAACCGGACTCCTTAGCTGCCGTATCGAAGTCCATACCCAACGGAGCACCAACGTCAACGTGGTCCTTCACTTCGAAATCGAATTCGCGCGGCGTACCCCAACGACGAACTTCCGGATTGTCGTTTTCGTCCTTACCAACCGGAACGGAGGCGTGCGGGAGGTTCGGCACGCGCATGAGCATATCTTCGAGCTTGGCGCGAACTTGACCCAATTGTTCTTCGAGCTCCGCCAACTTCGTCGGGATAGCAGCGGCTTGTGCCATCAATTCGGAAGCGTCTTCACCGGCCTTCTTGGCGGCACCGATTTGCTTAGACAAACCGTTACGCAAAGCTTGGAGATCTTCCGTTTGCTTTTGGATGGACTTACGTTCAGATTCCAAAGCATTGAATTCTTCCACGGGGAATGCGAACGGACGCGTAGCCAAGCGTGCCACGACATCATCGAGTTGTTTGCGCAACAAATTGGTATCAAGCATTTTTAAATTCCTAAACAATGAAAGAGAGGGAGTCTTTGCTCCCTCTAAAGACTAATCCGTATATTTTCACCAATTTAGAGCTTTTGCGCAAGTCTAAATCGGGCGGTTTGCGCTCAAAATAAAGGCCTCTAGGACTTTTTCCTTACGCGAGCTCGACCTTGGGCGACTGCCTCGCGATTAAGCTCTGCCAAGTGCTTCATTTTCTCCCCAATCTTGATTTCAAGACCACGAGAAGTCGGTTTATACCAGGTCATATTTTCTAAGCCTTCCGGCATATAAACCTCGCCGGCAGCAAAAGCCTCCGGCTCGTCATGCGCATATCGATAACCGTCACCGTAGCCCAAATCGCCCATTAATTTGGTCGGAGCATTACGCAAGTAAAGCGGAATGGGACGAGAACGATCATGCTTTACAAACGATCGGACGGCATTGTAAGCGGTATAGACTGCGTTACTCTTCGGAGCAATCGCCGTGTACACCACTGCATTGGCCAAGGCCAATTCACCTTCGGGTGAACCTAAACGCTCATAAGTCGTAGCGGCATGGAGAGCGATTTCTTGTGCACGAGGATCGGCAAGGCCAACGTCTTCAATCGCCATCCGTAACACTCGTCGAGCGATATAAAGTGGATCACAACCGCCTTCGAGCATGCGACACATCCAATATAAGGCAGCATTGGGATCGGAGCCCCGAACCGACTTATGAAGCGCCGAAATCAAATCGTAAAAATTCTCACCGCCCTTATCAAATCGACGCAACGTAGCTGGCAAGCTTTTACGTAAAGCCTCGGCTGTGACAATCGGTAATCGACGATCGTGAGCGAGATTGGCAGAGAGCTCCAAGGCGTTTAAGAAGCGTCGAGCATCGCCATCGGCTAAATTAAAGAGAATGTCTTTGGCAGCTTCTTCGAACTTTAATGTCGGATAAACCGTGCTCGTTGCACGATCCAAAAGGGATTGCAAATCGTCATTGTCTAGGCTTTGCAGAACATAGACAGCCGAGCGAGACAGCAAAGCGGAATTCACTTCAAAACTAGGATTTTCCGTCGTTGCACCAATGAAGACAAAAAGTCCGCTCTCAACGTGCGGTAAAAACGCATCTTGTTGTGATTTACTGAAGCGATGGACTTCATCAACAAAAACGACGGTTGCCTCTCCGGTAGCGTCAAGATGAGCCTGCGCGGTCTCAACCGCATCGCGGATGTCTTTCACACCGGCAAGCACGGCAGAAATGGCGATAAAAGGAAGATCAAAGGCTTTGGCCATCAAACGCGCGAGCGTGGTCTTCCCGACGCCGGGCGGCCCCCAAAGAATCATGGAATGAGGGCGCGCTTCGTCGAAGGCCACACGCAAAGGTTGCCCATCAGCTAAAAGATGTTTTTGCCCGACGACCTCATCGATACTTTGCGGGCGCAAACGCTCAGCCAATGGTTGTGTGGCAACTCGACGAGAAGAGTGTTTTATTTTCGGTTGGGAGACCGACTCTTCAATGATGTTCCCAAAAAGATCTTCGCTCATAGTGGGCAAAGCCTAACACAAAAATCGACACTATAAATAAAAAGAGCCTAGATTCTTTCGAATCCAGGCTCCTTTAAGGGGTAAGCCAAGCAATGTCCTACTTTCACTGGAAATACAACCAACTATCATCGGCGCTAAGGCGTTTCACTGTCCTGTTCGGAATGGGAAGGAGTGGGACCACCTTGCTATGGTCGCTTGGCTAAGCTTGTTGTT
>JAGCMT010000103.1 GCA_017646335.1 Burkholderiaceae bacterium | reverse complement strand
CCAGCGCGCCCAAAAGAGCCGCAAGGATTGCGACTGTCGGAATGATGGCTAAAGCCGGGTGGTTTGCGAAATTCGTAAACCATGCGCCTAAATGGGTTGTAACGGTTTTGGTGAGCGGATTGGCTACACCGGCCGGATCGATGCCGCTGGCAACATAACCTGTTACGCCGAAGTAGGTCCAAACGCCACCGATCGCAAAGAGCAAGGCCGTTGCTAGACCACAAGCAATACCGACTTGACGTGCGCGAGCTTGCAGTTCACCCGTCGTTCGAAGTAAGAGATAGTTCGCACCGTGGAAAAGAATCATTGCTAAAGAGACGACTCCACATAAGAGGGCAAACGGATTGAGAAGTGCCCAAAAACTACCCGTATAGGTCGAACGCATGGTTTCATCGAATGTAAAGGGAACGCCCAAAAGCATGTTGCCAAATGCCACCCCGAAAATGATCGGAGGTACAATGCTTCCGACAAACAAGGCCCAGTCCCAGGAAGAGCGCCACTTTTGTGCCGGTACGCGAGAGCGATAATCGAAAGCGACCGGACGCAAAATTAATGCAGCCAATACGATGAATAATGCCCAGTAAAGTCCCGAAAACGCCGTTGCGTATACCAAAGGCCAAGCGGCGAACATGGCGCCGCCCCCCGTGAGAAGCCACACTTGATTGCCGTCCCAATGTGGGGCGACTGTGTTAATCATAATGCGGCGCTCGGTGTCGTTTTTGCCTAAAAAAGGTAATAAAGAACCTACGCCCATATCTTGACCGTCCATGACGGCAAAGCCTACGAGCAACACGCCCACGAAGAGCCACCAGATGAGTTTGAGGATTTCATAATCGATCATGATGCATTACTCCTCGAGAGCCTTTTGTTTGCGTTCAAAGAAGTAGCGGCCGGTCCCTAAGAAGCTTGGTCCGGTTTTTACGAGACGAAGCATCAGCCACATTTCGACCACCAACAAACCCGAATAAAGGACGATAAAGCCGATTAACGATCCCATGACAGAGCCGACCGACAAAGTCGAAGCTGACAAGTGCGTTGGCAAGATGCCGAAAATGGTCCAGGGTTGACGACCGTATTCGGCAACAACCCAACCGAATTCACAGCCAAGCCACGGTAACGGAAGAGCAAAGAGAGCAAACTTCAACAACCAACGACGATTGGTAATTAAATCCTTTGCGGAATAGTAAAGAGCCAATCCGAAAAGAAGGATCATCAGTACGCCACAGGTCACCATCACGCGGAAGCTCCAGAACATGATGTTTACATTGGGAATCGTATCCAGTGCAGCTTGGTCGATCATTTCAGGCGTTGCCTTGGCAGGGTCTGCCGTGTATTTGCGCAAAAGAAGACCGTAGCCCAAATCGTCCTTTTGAGTTTTAAACGTTTCTCGTAATGCAAGATTGGTTGGATCTTGGCGCAGAGCAGTCAACGTTTCAACGGCCTTAGCGCCGCGTTCGATACGTGCACGATTTTGAGCAACGAGCTCTTTGATGCCGATAAGTTCGGTATCCAAAGAGCGTGTAGAGAGGATGCCTGCCAACCACGGTACCTCAATGACTGCATTAGACGTTTGTTTTTCAACGTCATGAAGGCCAAAAATTTGCATCGGAGCGGGCGCCGGTTGTGTTTCCCAGATAGCTTCCATACCGGCAAGTTTGGCCGGTTGATCCTTGGCGACCAAATAACCGGATTCGTCCCCCATCTGAGCCGTAAAAAGAACGGTGACCAAGCCGAACGCGGCGGCAACTCGGAAAGAGCGCTTGGCAAATTCGAGATCACGTCCCTTTAAGAGATACCACGCCGAAATTGCCAAGACAAACATCGCGCCCGTGACATAACCGGCAGCGATTGTGTGGCCGAATTTAGCTTGTGCCCAAGGACTTAAAATGACAGCGAAAAAGTCCGTCATTTCCATGCGCATCGTTTCAAAATTGAATTCGCTACCTATCGGGTATTGCATCCACGCATTGGCAATCAAAATCCACAATGCCGAAAGGTTAGAACCGATAGCCATCAAAAAAGTGACTAACAGGTGAGTGCCTTTTTTGAGGCGATTCCAACCAAAGAAGAACAAACCGATAAAGGTCGATTCAAGGAAGAATGCCATCAAACCTTCGATAGCCAGCGGGGCCCCGAAGATGTCACCAACATAGTGGGAATAGTAAGCCCAGTTGGTACCAAATTGGAATTCCAGTGTGATGCCGGTGGCGACGCCCAAAGCGAAATTGACGCCAAAGAGCTTACCCCAGAATCGAGTCATGTCTTTGTAGATCTCTTTACCGGTGACGAGATAGCATGATTCCATGATCACTAACATAAACGACAACCCGAGCGTAAGGGGGACGAACAGGAAGTGATACATGGAGGTGAGGGCGAATTGCCATCGCGAGAGATCGACGAGTTCGGTAGAAATCATATGCGTTACTCCGAATTCTTAGCCGAAGCGGCACTTTGGCTCGAGGGGGCGAGTAAAGCGTTACCGACTACATCGGCATTTGTTGTTATACGATCGGAAGCACCGAAAAAAAGGAATCCCAAGCACGTGATGAAGGCAATCTTACACACAAGTGCAAGACCGACTTCTCGAACAAGTCGACGGTCATTGGAATTGGGGACTTTTTTGAATGCTTTCATGAGTTAAAGCATAATGAAAAAAGTGAGGAAAGCGAAAGATTTTTATGCTTTGAATGTAAGGGATGTGACCAAAGCCAAAAAAATAAAGCGAACCCCTGTTGGAGTTCGCTTTATTTGGACTCTTATGAAGATTTTTACTTG
>JAGCMT010000102.1 GCA_017646335.1 Burkholderiaceae bacterium | reverse complement strand
TTGAGCAATGGGCAAACTTAATCCCGCCGCTGATGGGGGCCTACTCCACCCGTACCCATGCACCGTAACCGGCACCCACGACTATGACTTCCAAACAATGTTTGAAAGGGATCTTCGTTTGCATGAACAAGTTTATTTGACCACGAATTCTCGGTCAATGGACTTGTGTTTTTATGCGACAGATCTTGTCGCAACGAAACTGACTACCATTCCATAACTGAAGTATTCTTGATATTCTTTTTTCTGAGCCAAGTAGGATGCGGATAGTACCGTGAGAACCTTGTGGCTCTCTCCTGTCAACAATGGCCAACTAGTTATATAAGGAATCACCTCTGAACTAGTTTGGTATCGAGTGGATTGGTGGCGGTGGCTCGGGTGATGCAGGGTGCCGTGGCTTCTATTCCATTGTTGTCAAATGATTCTAATAGCGATCACGTCAGATACGGTATCACCACGAGGCTGCGTGATTGTGGGGTGGACACTGTCAGATGACTCGGGTGAATCGACCATCGTAGCCCCATCCCCGTTATTGGAATCTTTTCAGTTCAGAAACGATGCGTTTGGCGTTACAGTCGAACCATCGGCCCCAAAGTGCGGCAAGCCTAAGAGCCTTGCGTTGACGCCTTTGGGGTTCTGGGCTGGCTCCATTGCTTGTCGACCTAGCCTTGAGAGAACGCGATTCGGCTTAAGTTGTCGCGTCACTACAGAAGGATCAACGTTAGCCGAGTTCGTTGAGGTGTTTCGTCGAAGGTGCGCTACACCGTCAAGAAGGCTAATTTCGAGGGGGCAATTTCGTGTCGTTTAAGGGGTCATGCTCGATGTCGCCGAGCCAAACCGTATTAGTGGCACCGAAAGTAAAAGGTCGCTAGCGAAGACTAACGACCTTAAATGTTATAAAGCTATTTATTGGAACTTTTTCGAAATATCGAACCAATATTCCGTGACAAAATGAATTTGCCGTTTCTCTCGTTCCGCTTCATGTTTGGCCAAACCTTCAGAATCCCCCACATAAGCCTGATGTTTCGACCAATCCTGAGTTAAATACTCCCAATCCTTTTCGTGAAAAGCGGTCACATCGAACACCAAGTGGTCGTAGTGATGCCCGTCAATCATCTTTAGCGCTTGGTTTTTGAGATGCCACTCGATGCCGGCATATTGATTGCCTTTTGGGCGAAAAATGATCAACTCTTCATAAAGACGCTTCTCAACGATCAAATATTCGATCGACACCATATCAAGAGTCGCCTGCAAAATAATCGCATCATTCGGACCATACCCCCAACCACCCTTGATCACGAGGTTTCGACATTGTTGGAAATCCTCATTGAGGATTTGGCAAAAGGTCCAACGGTCTTCATGGATTTGCGGTGCTTTCACTTCCATCATGATGATCTATTCCTTCTTTGCAAATAAACGTTCCCAAAAGCCGATGCGTTTGACGGGTTTGGGCATTTCCTTCGAACGGCGGTTATGAAGAGATGGAATCGTCCCCATCGTTTGGCCATAACTCTCGTCAAAATGAGTGACCTGTGTCGTGAGTTCAAATCGATAGTCATTACCTAATGCAACGTTCACGACGGGAGAGGGTTCCTTCAACGTTTTCTCAACGTTGGATCGAATCGGCTTTTCAATCGGCTTGGTCGGATCCGGCTTCCACCATCCAGGTACGGCTTCCTTTTCCTTGATGGATACAGAGCCCGAATTCGCATCAATCGGATCGTCATCGGGCAGCTCATCGAGCGAATCATCCTTTTTATAGTCACCGTCAGCTATCGGTTTTTCTTTGTTGTCAGTCCATTGAATCGGCTCGTACCAATCAAACCACGGATAACGAAGCCGATCATAAATCGCCTTGGTATAAGCCTGATGCGGAGCAACGCGCTTACCATCACGAACCCATTGGTGCATAGGAACCAAGTCGATCATGACCGTTTGACCAAGCTCCCAATCCCATACATCCACGTGCCGATCGGTCGAAGCAATCGTTTGATAGATATGACCGACACCCTCTTTAACTGACCCAGGATCGACATCAAAATCCTGATAACTCGTTGTCCAACGATGGCCCTCCGTCTCACGATTCGGGTGAAAACCTTCGACTCGCAACACCTCCTGATAAATGTCTTTTTTCATCGGATAGACCGTCAGCTTTAAGCGATGATCTTTCTCGACTGCTACGCGATCGATGGCAAACTGCTCAATGACATCGTCCTTGTGACAGATTCCATCGAGCGAAAGCTGCACCGGCGAAACGACAAAGTTTTGCAAATCGACGGTCTCCGAGCGAATTCGACTCACCCCTTGAACAAGCGACTCACAATAAACGCCTCCGGTCACACCGCAACGCCCACGGTACTCGACTTTGATGGCAAAAGGGAAACTCGCCTTGTTGATGAACTTCATCCACATGGCGTCCGAGGGCCACATCGGCAAGGTGAATTTTGTCTCTTGATCACTGTCGGTTGAGGGATCAGAAATCAAGGAGAAACATTCGAATCCGGGCGGTGTGGTGTACACCTTGCCATCATTAGGGACTCGTAAGGTTCGTGTAAAAACCAGTTCAAGGAGCGCGTGATGATGGATCTCCGGGAAACTTAAGCAAATCTTGTTTTGGACCATGATTACTTCCCGTTAATCGTCCACCAAACACTGGGCTCATTGACATCGGCATCTTTTAAAGACGGATCCCACTCTGCCACGGTTTTGAGTCCGGACAACGCTTCGCTTCCGCTCAATGCTTTACCTTCAGCCCAATAGTCGTACCACGTAAAACCGTGTCGGCGATAATCACGTGCGCTAAAAGGACGATGCGGCATCGGACGATGGGTCACTACGTCCCATTGGTGAGCATTCAAGAGATGCAAGAATACTCGCGAGGTATGCGTCATATCCCAATCGGTCA
>JAGCMT010000101.1 GCA_017646335.1 Burkholderiaceae bacterium | reverse complement strand
ATGTTCACGTCGTGCTGCCCGGGTTGGATCAACTACGTTGAACAACACGAACCGCGCATCATGGACTATCTTTCCACCAACAAGTCGCCGCAAGCGGTCTTTGGTGCCATGGCCAAGAAGTTCTTGCCCGAAAAATTGGGCATTGCTCGCGAAAACTTGCGCGTCATTTCCATCATGCCGTGTACGGCCAAGAAGGGGGAAGCGGCTCGTCCGAACCTCACGCAAGACGGCACGCCTGACGTCGACATGGTGTTGACGGTACGCGAATTGGCTCGTTTGATCCGTCGTGGCGGTTTGCATTTGCGCGATTGCGAAGAAAGCGAATTCGATACCGACCTCTTTACGACGGGCTCGGGTGCCGCCGTCATCTTCGGTACCACGGGTGGCGTGATGGAAGCGGCCGTTCGTACGCTCTATGCGTTGACCCACGGCGGAGAAACCTTGCAACCCTTGGTCTATACGCCCGCACGCGGTCTGGATGGCGTCAAGGAAAGCGTCGTGAATTTGGGCGACTTGGGTGACGTGCGCTTGGCCATCGTCCACGGCATGGGCCGCACACAAGACTTGATCAAGAAGATGGCCGCAGGCGACGTTGCCTACGACTTCGTTGAAGTGATGGCTTGCCCGGGCGGCTGTATCTCCGGTGGCGGTAATCCTCGCAAGAAGAACAATTACCAATCGGCTGCCGTGAGCCGTCAAGAA
The DNA here is from genome assembly GCA_017646335.1 of Burkholderiaceae bacterium. Classification (GTDB taxonomy): domain Bacteria; phylum Pseudomonadota; class Gammaproteobacteria; order Burkholderiales; family Burkholderiaceae_F; genus Aphodousia. The sequence goes on along the minus strand of JAGCMT010000101.1, from coordinate 2,876 downwards.
GGTCTCTATCAGATCGACGCGAACGCTCCGTTGCGTGAATCGCATAAGAATCCGCAAGTGCAAGCGGCCTATGCCGAGCTCTTTGGCGAACCGGGTTCTCATTTGGCCCACGAACTCTTGCACTGCGAATATCGCTCGAAGAAAGCCGAAGCGGCTGACTTTGACGTGCATAAGCTCTGGCAAAAGATCAATCAACGCTAATTGATCGCTAAAAGCCATTCTAGAAAGCGCTTTAAGTCTTGAGCTTAAGGCGCTTTTTCATTGATTGGCCCGAAGCTTACCGCTATAATCACCACTTTGACTCAGGGCGAGGTGAAATCCCTCACCGGTGGTAAAGTCCACGAGCGCAAGGCAATGAGAACGCCTTGGCAGCAGAATCGGTGCAATTCCGATACCGACGGTCACAGTCCGGAAGAAAGAGTTACTGCTTTCCTTAGTATTTGAGGACTTCTTCCTCAAATCCTTCCCTGATGCTTTATCTTCTGACCAGATTAGAAAGGAATTTGACAATGCATCAGCCTACGAGCCTTTTAGCCCAATACGGTGAAGACGCCATCGTTCGCGTCGAACGTGCCTTGGCCGATCTTCGTGCCGGTAAGGGTGTCATGGTCGTCGACGACGAAGACCGTGAAAACGAAGGTGACCTCATTTTGTCCACGGACCATTTGACGGTCCAACAAATGGCCCTCATGATCCGTGAATGTTCCGGTATCGTCTGCGTTTGCTTGCGCGATGAAGACTGCGAACGTTTGCAATTGCCGCAAATGGTGCCGACGAACACCAACACGCAAGGCACGGCTTTCACGGTGTCGATCGAAGCCGCTGTCGGTTGCACGACGGGTGTGAGCGCGGCTGACCGCGTGGCCACCATCAAGGCCGCAGCCAACCCCAACGGCAAGCCCGAAGACCTCTTGCGTCCGGGTCACGTCTATCCCTTGCGCGCCCGCGCCGGCGGCGTTTTAGAGCGTCGCGGTCATACGGAAGCCACGATCGATTTGATGCGTTTGGCCGGTCTCAACCCGTGCGGCGTCTTGTGTGAACTCATGAACGAAGACGGCACCATGAGCAAGTTGCCCGAAGTCTGCACCTTTGCCGACAAGCACGGTATGTGCGTGATTTCCGTCGACGACTTGGTCCAATACCGAATCGCCAAAAACGCCTAAAAATAAGGTGTTCTAGCTAGAAAACTTCATAGGGTATCAGGGGGCGATAAGAATTTCTACTCCCTCTAATACAAACAACCTATGAAGTTTTTTTTATCCGGCTTCATAATTGATTACAGCTTTTTTCTCAGGGAAGAATTCATTATGAAACGCCGTTCTATTTTGTCTTTGTGCGTTTGCGCAATCGCTGCCGGCTCATTGTTGAGCGGTTGCGGTGGTGACGAACCGAAACAGGGTGTATTGAAGATTGGTTGCTCTCCGGTACCCCATGCGGACATCTTGAAAGTAGCATCGCCGCTTTTGGCTAAAGAAGGTGTCAAATTACAGATTGTCGAGTTCACCGATTACGTCCAACCGAACATGGCATTGTCCGATAAAGAATTGGATGCCAACTTCTTCCAACACAAACCTTATTTGGATACCTTTACCAAAGAACGCAATTTGAAGCTTTCAAGCTTGGTTGCCGTGCACATCGAACCGATGGGCGTGTACTCCAAGAAGCATAAGACCGTCACGCAATTGGCTCAAGGTATGAAGGTCGCGATTCCGAACGACCCGACCAACGGCGGTCGTGCTTTGAAGATTTTGGCTGATGCCGGTTTCTTCAAGTTGAAGGACGGTGTCGGTGTGAACGGTACGCCGGCCGATATCGTTGAAAACGCCAACCGTATCCAAGTCGTGGAAATGGAAGCCGCCGTGTTGCCGCGCGCTTTGGAAGACGTTGACTTCGCCGTCATCAATTCCAACTACGCATTGGGCGTGAACTTGAACCCGATGACCGATGCCTTGTTCATAGAATCCAAGGAAAGCCCGTACGCCAATATCGTGGCTATCCGTACGGGTGATAACCGCACCGAACTCACGAAGTTGGCCAAGGCTTTGACGAGCCCCGAAGTGAAGAAGTTCATTAACGAAAAGTACGCCGGCGCCGTGTTGCCTGCTTTCTAATCGACTGAACATTCCCTCAGTAAAGCGCTGCAAATCTTGCGGCGCTTTTCTTTTTGAGCCACAGGACAAACGACTTTTTCTTTCTCTAAGCACTAGCTCCTACGAATCGTTTGAATTCCTCGTAGGGGCGGATTAAAGTGAAAAAATGGAGTTTGAAGAAAGGTTTTCGTCGTATGACTCGTAGCGCTTGCTCGACACAGTGGTCGGAAATGACATTTGCCGTGATCGGTCTGGGACTGATCGGGGGCTCGTACGCCAAGGCGTTACGTCGTTTGGGTGTGAAGAAGATTTTGGGCTTTAACCGTACGGCAAGCGTCACGCAAGAAGCCTTGAACGCGGGACTCATTGACGTGGCACTCACAGAAGAAGACGAAGCCCTTCGCGAGGCCGATGTGCTCATCATGGCCGCCTATCCCGCTGCAATCGTGGACTTCCTAGCTCGTCATCGCGATTACCTGAAAAAGGGCGCTTTGATCACGGACGCGGCCGGCATCAAACAAGATTTGGGGGCTCGAGTGCGAGCCGTGCTCAGCGACGATCAAGAATTCATCTCAGGCCACCCCATGGCCGGACGTGAAGGTCGCGGCTTGGCCTTAGCCAGTGCCGAGATCTTTGACGGCGCCAATTACATCATCGTGGTGGAACCCGAAAACACCCCCGTTGCCGCCGATTGGTTGGAAGCTTTGGCCTTGGCGATCGGCTTTGGTCACACGGTGCGTGCCACGCCCGACGAACACGATCGCATCATTGCTTACACGAGCGATT
>JAGCMT010000100.1 GCA_017646335.1 Burkholderiaceae bacterium | reverse complement strand
GGAAAACGCAAAATGACTTTGGTGTTGGGAAATATGACGCCAACCGTTTACGACCATTTGAAGATCTTGTCGCTCAAGCGCATCGTGAAGATCGATGTATCGCATGGGCACGATTTCGCAACGGTGCTTCATCTCGTCACAGATTGCCTTAGCCATGTCAACGTCAAACCCTTTTTGTTGGCCGCGCACCTGATCAACGTAAGAGAAGGGATAGACGTGATCGGCCACGCCGACCTTCCAAACGGGCGCTTCAAGGGCAGCGGCCCCCAAAGCAACCACGGAGAGCCCTAAACAAAGACCGAATTTACGAAAGACGCTTTTCATGGAGCTTCTCCAAAATGGCCTCAAAATCGATCGGCTTACTAAAGTGATACCCTTGATACAAATCGGCTTTCAGACGTGAAAGCGTCTCAATCATGGCCTCGTCTTCAATGCCTTCCATACAAACGCGAGCACCGTAGGCGTGACAAGCGTTCACGATGGCTTCTAAGAAAGCCAAATGCTCGGGATTGCGAGTACCTTCCAACGACAAATTTCGAGAGAACTTGACGATATCAAAGCGCGTCTTAAACAATCGATCGAGCATATTGGCGCCTTCACCGAAGTCATCGATGGCCAATTGCATACCAAGAGCTCGACAAGCGTCAAAGAACGCGTCCGTATTCAAGCCTTGACGGTCTCCGGCCATTTCGGTCAATTCCAGCACAATACGCTTGGGATCGGCCCCGTACTTTTGAAGGGCCAATTTCATGTAGTCCAAGAAGTGCGGATCGATCATTTGCATCGGCGAGAAATTGATACTCACCAAAAAGTCCGGATCGATCTTTTGCGTTTGCGAAGCCAATTCAATCGCGCGATCGAGCGTATGACGACCGAAAGGAACGATCATGCGACCGTCTTCGATCAAAGAGACGAATCGACCCGGTGCAATGCCTCGTCGACTGTCTCGAGAACGCAATAACACTTCACCGACTTGGATTTGATGCGTACGAGCGTCAACCACGGGTTGGATCACGTAGGTAAAGCCCGAGAAATTGTCCGAGAGGCTTTTCACCAAATCCAAAGCTTCGGTCATCGTCACGGAGTCGGCCGTGGTCGAACCATCGGCCACGTACGTCTCGTTGAGTTTGGGCTGTGCGTTGATAAAACCGATGATGGCCGAGAGCAATTCCACTTGGCTCGAACCGTGCGCATTAAAGACATGCTCAGGGTGGCAAGGTGCGATCGGATCGATCCCCAAATCGGCGCAAACGCGCTTCAAAATGCCATTGATTTCGTCGGCAATCGCTTCCGCGTCAACGGTTTGCGCGGCCACAAAACCGGCAAAAAGCTGATTCTTCAAGCGATAGCATTGAATGGAATCGGGACAGTAGTTATTTAACAAGAGACCCATTCGCATCAACAAAATGTCTTGCAAACGTTCACCGACGGGGTTGCCCTTGACCGTAAACATCGGCAATTGGAAACCGACGACGGAGCTGCCCATGTGTTCTCGCAACAGTTCAATGATGTCACGGCTTAAGCCCTCTTCTTGCAAATGACCTCGCGTCTGATTAAAGAGGTACATGGCATTGAGCTTGGTGAACGTGCCCACGAGCAAGCTCTTTTTAAAATCACTGAAGTTCGGGACAAAGATGATGTTTTGATAAATCCACGCCACTTCACCGGCACTATTGCGAATACGGTAATAAACGTCTCGAGAAAGCGAGGCCGGTGCCTGAGTGAGCGCATGGATTTCACGCGCATCGGCTAAAAAGATCTCGCGATCGAGGTCATGGCAGATTCGTTCGCAGATGATCTTATCGAGACCGGAGACCGAATTGGATTCCAAGCCGATCAAGTCGCGCAACTGATCCGACACAAAATAGCGGTCGCTAGCCAAATCGCCGACAAAGAATTTCGGCGACTGCTCGCGCAATTGCAACGAACGACGAATGATCAATTCGTCGGGATAGGCACCACCGTCGGTTGTCGCTTGGTGATTGGCCAAAATTTCGTACAGTTCGGGAAAGTCTTTCATAACAAGGCTCTCTTACCACTTGGAATAAGGTTCCAACACGATCGGAGGCATCGGCAAATCCCCTTGCCAATCCTTGATCGAATAACGTAAATAAAGCATGGCGTAATGCGGCTCGTAGCCTTCACTCTTGGAGGCCCCCGCCGTCAAACCCAATACCCAATGC
>JAGCMT010000099.1 GCA_017646335.1 Burkholderiaceae bacterium | reverse complement strand
GCCTTTGAGTGTGGCGTAGCGGTCGTAGAGGCGCCATGCCAAATAACCGCAGAAGGAACCGATCACGGCACCGGCAATGACATCGCTCGGGAAGTGAACGAAAAGGTACAAGCGGCTAAAGCCCATCAAAGCGGCGGCAGCCAAAGCCAAGGCGCCCCACTTTTTATTACAACAGAAGATAGCGAAAGCCACGGCAAAAGACGAGGCCGTGTGACCCGACGGGAACGACGGATCGGTGAAACAGCCGTTGGTAACCAAGGGGTTCTGAATCGCTTCGATTGCACAGGGACGAACGCGCTCAATCAAGGGTTTTAACGTAAAGGTAACGACGGCGACCTCAATCATCAAAGCCAATAAGCCGACTTTACCCATAAAGCGCGTGGCCGGAAAGGCAATCAAGCCAATGGCCAAGAAAATCCAAATCAGACCGCTATCGCCCAACGTCGTGTAGTAAAGCATGAAGTGATCAAGCCACTCGGAGCGGATCGATTGGATGGCGTAGAGGATGTCAAATTCCATGATTTAAGCCGTTTCAAATTTCGCGTTCGTATTCGATTTCGTCTTCGTCATCAAAACTCACAAAGACCGTGTCTGCCGGCAATTCTACGTCAAACAAACGAGGCTTACCTTTAACTTCAACCGGTTCGGCGATCGGTTCGGCATTTTCAAAAACCCAAGCGTAAAGCGGGGCTTCAGCCGTTTCGAGTTCGGCCGGATCCATCCACGATTCTTCCAAATCGTCTTCGGTCAATTCACGAACGTCAACCAAGGTCACCTTACCCAAAACGGCACCGTTGACAAAGAATTCGTCTTGTTCAAAGGCCAAATCCGTTTCTTCTTCGATGACATCCAACACGGCCTTTTCCAACGACTTGTCGGAGCGGGCTTTCGAGCAGATTAAAAGTTCTCCGCGATAGTCGGTCGACCAAGTTTTGGCTTCGACGGTTTTAAAACCGGAGACGACCAATTGGGCCCAAGGGTTTTGAAGACTGATGGCTTTCATGATGAGTTCTTTCACAAATTAAAAACGTTGCTGACCGTGAGACACTTCGGGCATCTTGGGCATGGGTTGCGTATAAGCTTGCGTACCCCAAAGCGGAACGGTCGAGAGCGAGTGGTGGAAACTTCCCGACGTTTCTTTCGTCGTGTAAGAGACGTAAAGAAGCGTTTGGGTTTCTTGGTCATAGATACGACGGATCTTCATATTTTTAAAGAAGATGCTCTTGGATCGATGAAAGACCACTTCGCCGGCTTTGCTTTTATCGATAGCTGCGATCATCGCCGGGGTAATCGGACCGGTTTGCTTACACGAGACCGAGTTGTTCGACGGATCACTTAAAGACAAGTTTGCTTCGATGCTTGCCACGTGACACGTCACGCCCGTGACCACGGGATCGATAAAGTGATTAATCTTGATGTCTTTGAGTGTGAAGATCCCCAAAGAGACGTCGCCCACATCACTTTCGCCGCAACCGGCCAGGGCTAAAGCTCCGAGGGTAGCGAGGGTGAGGATTTTGGCTTTCTTTTTCATGCGAGGCATCACTTTCAAAGGCATTGAAAACAGTAAGAAATTGTACTCAATGCCTTCAAGTGATCTTTGATGTAAATATCGTAAAGTATGTAAATATTTACCGAATTTGTAACGGTTTATGGCTGATGGGGCCATTCCGGAGATTTTGCTTCTAGGGCGTGTCGATTTCGTTGGATTTAAAAAGGGGAATCTGTTCGGTCAACGCCAAAAGGCGTTCTTCGATTTCCGTTTTGCTGACCGTTAAGCCCAAGAGGCGAATGCCTTGTTTGGGGATATCAACCGAAGCCAACAACTGTTGAGCCAAGGGTTTGATGACGTTGGCCTCATTGAGTAGTTGCGATTGTCCCAAGCTACGGGTCACGGTCGTGAAGTCCGGGAAGCGAACTTTTAACGTCAGGCGCTTGCCGTCAAAGTGTTTCTCGTTGACTCGTTCGACCAAGTCGGCGATCACCTCATCGAGTACGGGATCCAACGCTTCGAGTTTGATGTCATGGCGGAACGTGTGCTCGCATCCCACCGATTTACGGTTGCGGTGAGCATTGACCGGGCGGTTGTCGATGCCGCGAACGAATTGGTAATAACTGAGACCGGCTTTGCCGAAAAGATCGGTGAGCATCGGCAGGCTCATTTCGCGCAATTGAGGAGCCGTTTTGATTCCCATGGCATGAAGACGCTTGGCGGTGGCCGGACCGATCCCCCAGAACGCTTCGATCGGCAAGCGATCGATGAAGTCGAAAGCTTGGTCGGGATGGATGACGCACAGCCCGTCGGGTTTGCGGTAGTCGCTGGCGATCTTGGCTAAAAATTTGTTGTAGCTCACGCCGGCGCTTGCCACGAGATGAAGTTCTTCACGAATTTCTTTTTTGATGCGTTTGGCGATATCGAGCGCCAGTGTGGCACCGATCTTATTGTCCGTGACATCCAAAAAGGCTTCATCGAGCGAGATCGGTTCGATCACATCGGTGTAACGATGAAAGATCTCATGGATTTGAGAAGAGACGGCTTTGTAGTGGTCCATGCGAGACCCTACAAAAATCAGCTGAGGGCAAAGCTCTTTGGCTCGGCTACTCGGCATGGCTGAATGCACGCCAAAACGACGCGCTTCGTAACTGGCGGCCGCCACAACGCCACGTCCGCCCGCATGACCCACGGCAATCGGCTTGCCGCGCAGTTCCGGGTGGTCGCGTTGCTCCACGGAGGCATAAAACGCATCCATGTCCACGTGGATAATTTTTCGATAATTTTTCTCAGCCATAAGGCAATTGTCTCAGAAATACCTGATTTTGGTGACGCGATTAAGGCTGTCCTTGCCT
>JAGCMT010000098.1 GCA_017646335.1 Burkholderiaceae bacterium | reverse complement strand
GCGACGACTGCCAAGCCGGAGCGGTTCATGTAAGTTGTCGGCTTCATCAACCAAACATCTTGACCGGCTAAACGAACGCGTGCGACTTCGGCTTGGAATTTCTTTTCTTCTCGGAAGAACGTGTTCTCACGGCGAGCTAATTGGTCCACAAACCAGAAACCGGCATTGTGTCGCGTGTCTTCATATTCACTGCCGATATTGCCTAAACCGACAATGAGACGAATCTGTGCCATAGTAAAGTTTTGTCAAAAAAATGAGTACGTTATTGTATCCCAATATTATCGTTTTTTACGTTTGTATCGAAGAGAAATGACGAAAAACCATGCCTTGGTGATATAGTCATCAAAAATGATGAAAGGCTTCCCTATGTCCACCATTCTTTTTGAATCTCCTATTTTTGGTCCGGTGATCAGTCGTCGACTGGGCGTTTCTTTGGGTATTAACTTGTTGCCGGCAAGCGGTAAGGTTTGTACTTTTGATTGCCTGTATTGTGAGTGCGGTCTCAATAAAGAGCGAAAGACCGATGAAAAGATGCCGACAGTGGAATCGGTTTTTACAGAATTGGAGATGACTCTCGAGAAGATGCGCCAACAGGGACGTCTTCCTGATGTGATTACCTTTGCCGGAAATGGGGAGCCGACGGCACATCCACACTTTGCGGACATTATTGAGGGGGTGCTTGCTCTTCGAGACCGTTACGCTCCAGAGGCCAAGGTCAGTGTTTTAAGTAACGGGACCCAAATTCATAAGCCTCGCGTTTTCGATGCCCTTTGCAAGGTCGACAATAATATTTTGAAGTTGGATACGGTTGATGAGGCCTACATTGAAAGGGTCAATCGTCCAAGCAGTTACTATCGAGTGGCCGAGCAAATTGAGGCTTTCAAGCGCTTTGACGGTCATGTAATGGTTCAGACCATGTTTTTAAAGGGCAAGGACTTTTTGGGGCGTGATGTCGATAATACGACGGCGCAGTATGTTGAGCCTTGGTTGGAAGCGATAAAGACCATCGCGCCGGAAAAGGTGATGATTTATACGATTGATCGAGAGACGCCCGATAAGGATTTGATGAAGGCAACGCACGAAGAGCTTGATGGCATTGCTTCTCGTTTGCGTGAAGAGGGTTTTGATGTAACCGTGTCGTATTAATCGACGCCGGAATGAAAAAACGGGCGAACCCGAAAGTTCGCCCGTTTTCTTTTGAATAACTCGAAATTATTCAGCAGCAGCTTCAGCCGTAGCAGCGCCACCCTTCGTGATCACGGAGATCACGGCCGGGTTTTCGTTGCCGTGGACAACAGCGTGCACGCCTTCCGGCAATTGGATGTCGGAAACGCGGAGCGTGGATTGAGCCGTCAAACCGGAGAGGTCAACGGAGATGAACTCCGGCAAATCCTTCGGCAAGCAGGACACTTCGATAGCGGAACGAACGTGGGAGATCAAACCCTTGCTGATCTTAACAGCCGGGCTGTTTTCTGCGCCGTGGAAGTGGAGCGGAACGCTCATCACGACCGGTTCGTCAGCAGCGATACGTTGGAAGTCGATGTGCAAAACTTGCGGCTTGTACGGATGCATTTGGAAAGCGCGCAACACAACGAGTTCTTCCTTACCGTCCAATTCCATCGTCAAGATCGAGGAGTGGAACTTTTCCTTACGCAATGCGTAGAAAATCGGATTGTGTTCGAGCTCGATGGTCGTTGCAGCAGACTTGCCGCCGTAGATGATACCCGGCAACTTGTCAGCGCGGCGAAGGCGGCGGCTCGCACCCGTACCTTGCACTTGACGCGTGGTGGCGATAATTTTCATTTAGATTACTCCAAAAATAATAAAAGACTCCCGGGACGCGACCATCCACTAGGAGCGAACACCGAATTGTGGTGTTCTATAAAAATGCAATCGAATCGATTGCGAGAAGAAACCCGTCAATTTAACGTATTTCTTCGTGAGGGTGACATTGTACACATTTCGTGTCGAATGTCGAGACCCAAAAGAAAATAAGTCCTTGTTTTTTCAAACAAGGACTTATCTGCTAAAAAGCCTGGATTAGAAGCCTTCGAACAATGCGCTCACAGACTCTTCGCGGGCGATACGGGAGATAGACTCACCGAACAAGCCAGCAGCGGAGACTTGCGTGATCTTCGGGCAGTTTTGAGCGGCTTCCGTCAACGGGATCGTATCCGTCACGATCAATTCGTCGAGTTCGGAGTTAGAGATACGCTCAATAGCCGGACCGGAGAGAACCGGGTGCGTGATGTATGCACAAACCTTGATAGCGCCACGTTCCTTCAATGCCTTAGCTGCATTGCAGAGCGTACCGGCCGTGTCAACCATGTCGTCGGTGATGATACACGTACGACCATTGACGTCACCGATCAAGTTCATCACTTCAGCGACGTTAGCGCGCGGACGGCGCTTGTCGATGATAGCCATGTCGCAAGACAATGCCTTAGCCATTGCACGAGCACGGACCACGCCACCCATATCCGGGGAGACGACGATCATGTTTTCGTAGTTACGGCTCAACAATTCCTTATAAAGAATCGGCGTGGCGTAAATGTTATCGACCGGGATGTTGAAGAAACCTTGGATTTGGTCTGCATGCAAGTCCATCGTCAAAACGCGGTCGACGCCAACGGATTGCAACATGTCAGCAACCACACGAGCAGAAATTGCCACGCGGATGGAACGCGGACGACGGTCTTGACGTGCATAGCCGTAGTACGGCACAACAGCCGTGATACGACGAGCAGAGGCACGGCGCAAAGCGTCGACCATGATCATCAATTCCATGAGATTGTCGTTCGTCGGGGTGCAGGTGCTTTGAACGATGAAAACGTCGTGACCACGAACCTTTTCACCGATTTCAACCATAACTTCGCCGTCGGAGAAGTGGCTGACAGTAGCTTTACCGAGGGGGATGCCGAGGTGGTCGGCGACTGCTTGGGCAAGTTTCGGATTGGCATTGCCCGTGAAGACCATGAGATTATCCGGGACCATAGGAACCATGATATCGCTCGTCTAAAGTGAGGTTAATCGTTCGAGAGAGAGAAGATTAACTGGGTTAGAAAAAACAAACGGGAGCCAGCACAACGATGCTTGCTCCCGAAAGTTGGCAGGGGAAGAAGGATTCGAACCTTCGAATGCCGGAATCAAAATCCGGTGCCTTAGGCCAGCTTGGCGATTCCCCTACGAATTTTTGGTTCAGCACTCTCATGCTGAAAGCAACGGGTGTATTGTAAAACTTTTTACTAAAAAATGTTGCCATTTTTGAGGAAAATTTTCTAACACCCCTTTCGCTAACGGCTCATCTGTCGGCTTGAAAACCGCAGAACCGGAACCTGTCATGCGAAAGTCTGGAAGCAACTCAAATACTTTGGCTACCTCCGGGTTCACACGTCGAACAATCGGTTCTAAATCGTTGTGACCCCATCGTGACCACTTGTTTTTTGCAAGTGCATCAGCGAAGAACGTCATTGTGACACGTTCCGTATCTCTTGTCAAGTCCTTGTGTGAAAAAATTTCAGGGGTACCTTGATGAACACCGGGCCAGATGACCTCGAATAGGGTCTCGGGGATATCGATGGGGGTTAATTTTTCACCGATGCCTTCTACCCAAGCATTTGTTCCTAAAAGGAAAAATGGGACATCAGCGCCAAGTTTGGGAGCCATTTCCATCAGCTCTGCTTTCGATAAGCCCAAATTCCAAAGACGATTGAGTCCCATTAATGTGGTAGCAGCGTCGGAAGAACCGCCTCCCATGCCGGCTCCGGAGGGGATTTTTTTCTCAACATGAATTGCCACACCCAAAGGACAACCGGTTTTTTCTTTTAACAAACGGGCGGCTCGAACACACAAGTCTTTCTCTACATCACCAATGACGTCACCCGTGCGATGAATTTGACCGTCTTGCGTCATACGAAGATCGATACGGTCGCATAAATCAATCAGCACGAAGACAGACTGCAATTCGTGATAGCCGTTGGGCAGTCGACCGGTGATGTGTAAAAACAGATTTAATTTGGCCGGGGCCGGAAGATTAAGGAGTTCCATGGCGACGTTCCAAAATAATGAGTGTAATTTTCAAAGCGGGTGATAACGGTGTTTGTTTGCGCTCAAATACGATACGGCGTGGCAAGCCGGAATCATCGAATTGACGGTAAGTGATGTTCCAACCGAGTTGATCAATCGTGTCGTAAGGGGCTGTTGCCGGTTGAGTTTGGGCCGGAGCGTCCGGTAGGAGAGCTCCGTCAATCCAAAATGCGAGACCGTCCAATGGGACATAGAACCCCAACAGCTCGTTCATCAGCTGTTCGGGATTTTTTCCGATAACCTCTTTCATGCCGACGGCTTGGAGTCGTACTTCTTCACTGGCGTATTCAATTCGAGCCAGTGTGTTCCCCAGAGCGGTTTTTAAATCCAAGACGAGGTCGCCTTGAGGCGCTAACTGTAAAGTAAAGCGGCCTGTTTGGTTTTCTTTATGTTGGTCGCTTTGGGCAATCAGGGAAAAGCGACCGTCCCATTGGTTGACCGGGGCGAAGGTGGTTGTCGATAAACAGCCGGAAAGTAAGGCGGCGCTCAGACAACCGATTGTGAGGCAAAGTTTTCTCAACATCTCAGTCACCTATTAGAAGTGAAGATGCAAGCGATCCATCATTTGTTCAATCATTTCATCTTTCGGATAAAGCGGCATCAACGTTCGTAAGATTTCCATGGTCTTATCCGTTTTTCCTTGTGCATGATAGAGCTCAGCCAAATGCAACCAAATTTCTTTATCGGAGGACTTTTTCGTTGCTTTTAATAAGTAACGTTCAGCCTCAACGAATTGCTTTTTCTTGAAATAAAGCCATCCCATCGAGTCGAGGATTGCCGAGTCATTCGGAGACATTCGCAACGCTTTATCCAAAAGGCGTTTGGCTTTGTCGAGGTGAATCCCCTTATTGGCCCATAAGTAACCCAATGCATTATAAAAATCGGGTTTTTCAGGGTATTGCTCAATTCCGTGCTCAAGCCATTTCTCTGCGTCATCTAAACGCCCGAGTTTTTCGGCCGTGATGGCAGCTCGATAGAGCAAGGCCGCATCATTGGGCTTGAGATCGAGAGCTTTCTTAATAAAGCGATAGCTGTCGCCATATCGTTTGAGCTGATCGGTAATTTTGGCCTGAGTTTCCAACACTTCGAATTGACGCTTACCGGCGGAAAGCTTTTCAAGCATTTTGATTGCCGCTGTGCCCTGATTCGTCGCGGCAAGGCAGTGCGCCTCTAGGATCTTGGCTTGAATGTAAAGATCGCTGTCTTTTTCAATTTTTTTGAACTGAGCGATGGCCTTTTCGTAATCTTTTTGGCGATAAGCATTGACGCCCAAGGCCAAATACGTTTGGGGTAACTTGTTTTCGTAACCGGATTTTTGATGAGCTAATTTTTCAAATTTCTCCAATAAGCGCGTTGTTTCGTTGGTCAGACCGACGTTGTCGGCGATACCCGCTAGCGCAAAGATCACACCGGGATTGTCAGCTTGACGCTTTTCAATCAATTGAATTTCGGACAATGCCTTTTGGGCTTGCTTTGCTTTGGCAAAAGCCTTTGCTAAACCTAAATGCGCATCGAGATCTTTGGGATGTTTGGCAATAAAAGCCTCAATCGTTGCAATGGCGACTTGTAAATTGCTTTTCGTTTGCGTATCGGCGTATTCAAGCATGGCCGAGGTGTTGTCGGGCAAGTCTTGATAAGCACGTCGAGCGTAATGTTGGACTTGTTCAAAGTTGCCAACTTGGCGATACAGCTTGGTCAAGGCCAAGGCGACGTGATTTCGATGTTCGACTAAAGACAGACACGGTTGCAAAAATGCCAATGTTTTGTTGGCGTCGTTCAATCCGATATCCGTTTGGACAATGACCTGATAGAGGAAGTTCTCACGCTCTTGTTGGTCCGCCGTTTTCTTCAATAAATCGATGATAACTTTTTGAAGGGTGTTGTCAGACTCGCCTAAACGCAGGCGAACCAAGGCATTAGCGCCTTGTGCAGAGGCGCTCATCGGAGCTAGCGTTTGCCACAATTGCGTTGCCTCCAACGCTTCTTTATAGGCGTGGACGGTATCGGCGATTTCAAAAGCGCGTTGAGCCAAACGAGGATCTTTTGTTTTGCGAGCCATTGACAGGTAAGTCTGGAAGGCAAGAGCGGGATCCTGGTTTTGTAATGCGACTTCGCTGGCGATAATCTGATAGAGCAGACTGCCGTCGAGGTCGTTGTTGGGTAAGGGGACTTTTTCTTCGAAAAGTGCGGCTTGTGTAGCCAAAGGCAAGCACAATAGGCCAGCCAATGCCGACAGACGAGCGGATGCTAAACGACGAAGAAAATGGGTGAATTGCAAACCAAACACAGCACTCAAAAGGGAATAAAACAAACGATATAATGCGACAAATATTCGCTATTGTACTGTTTAATCGCTTGGTGCGAGAGCCGTATCCTCAAACGCTTTGGAAAGAAAATGTCTCTTTTTTCTGAAAAGTTGATTGCTTGGCAAAAAAGCCATGGACGTAATGATCTGCCGTGGCAAGTGAAAGATCCGTACGTTCGTTGGCTTTCCGAAGTGATGTTGCAACAAACTCAAGTTACCACGGTTTTGGGTTACTTTGACCGTTTTATCAAACGATTCCCAACCGTTGAGGCATTGGCTCTCGCTCATGAAGATGAGGTGATGCAACATTGGGCTGGCTTAGGGTACTACTCTCGAGCTCGTAATTTGCATCGCTGCGCCCAAACGATTGTCGATCAATATCAGGGACAATTTCCGTGTACTCGTGAAGAATTGGAATCGTTACCCGGTATTGGACGAAGTACCGCAGCCGCTATCGCCGCTTTTGCATTCGATGCTCGAGAAACGATTTTAGATGGCAATGTCAAACGGGTCTTGACGCGATATTTAGCCATCGAAGGGCCGGTTAATCAGGTATCCGTGTCGAAATTGTTATGGGAAAAAGCACAGGCTTTGGTTCCCGAGACACAGATGACTGCTTATACCCAAGGTCTGATGGATTTGGGGGCGTTGGTGTGTACACGCACGCCTAAATGCGATCTTTGTCCTGTTGCGTCGCATTGCCAAGCTCGTGAACAAGGTCGGCAGTTGGAGTTGCCGACGCCCAATCCCAAAAAGAATCGCCCGCAACATACTCGTACGTTTTTGTTGCTGTGGCAAGACGATCGCATTTGGCTTGAAAAGCGTTTACAAAAGGGGATTTGGCAAGGACTCTTTTCGCTTCCCGAAGTTGATGGGGAGCTTGACGAAGAGTTGGCTGAAAATGAAGCCCAACGAATGGGTTTTGAAGTGCGCAATGCCAAGCTGTTGGCTCCCTACACTCATGATTTTTCTCATTATCGGCTTTTCATGAACCCGGTGGCGATCAATATTAAAAAAGCCCCAATGAGTGATGAGAATCATCTTTTCATTGAGGCTTCC
This sequence comes from Burkholderiaceae bacterium, assembly GCA_017646335.1. Lineage (GTDB taxonomy): Bacteria > Pseudomonadota > Gammaproteobacteria > Burkholderiales > Burkholderiaceae_F > Aphodousia. The sequence continues at coordinate 48,153 of JAGCMT010000098.1, read as the reverse complement.
AATCTTGATCGAGTGGGACTTCCCGCTCCGATTTTGGCAATCGTTTCTAAATTTTTTAGCGTTTAGTGGCTTTGATGCATGCCTTTGGTCGGTGCTTTGGCTTGTCCGATGATGCGGTGACGAATGGCAATACCTTCCATTTTGGCTGCAAAACGTTTGGCTAACGTTTCTGCGACATAAACCGAGCGGTGTTGACCTCCGGTGCAACCGATGGCAATCGTTAAATAGTGACGATTGGTCGCTTGGTAACTCGGTAACCACTTTTCAATAAAACGTTCGATGTCATCGACCATTTCTGTGACGCTCGGTTGTGTGAGCATATAGTCGATGATCGGTTGATCGCGACCGGTAAACGGACGTAATTGCGGATCGTAATACGGATTGGGCAAATTACGAACGTCAAACACCAAGTCGGCAGCGCTCGGCAGACCATGCTTGAAACCGAAGGATTCGAAAGCGAGGGTCAAACTGGTTCGAGGCGCTTGTGCGAAATCCTTGATCCAAGTACGCAACGTATTGCTTTGTAAGCTCGTCGTATCCACCACGTGGGCCATGGTTACCCACGGTGCCATCATATCGCGTTCGGTCTGGATTGCTTCAGCAAGCGTGATTTCCGTTTCAGGGCTACAAAGGCGAAGCGTTAACGGGTGACGACGACGCGTTTCCGAGAAGCGTTGAATCAATTCTGGCGTCGAAGCCGTCAGAAAGAGGACTCGAACGTCCCAGCCTTGAGCTTGCAATTCTTCAAATAAGGCTTGCGTGTTGAACGTTTTATCGAAGCCGCTTCGAGAGTCTACGGCAAAGGCGACAAACTTTTGCGTTTTTGCGAGCGTTTGTGCGACGGAGGCGATGAAGGGAACCGGCAAGTTATCGATGCAGTAGTAACCGATATCTTCCAATTGGCGAACTGCCACGGATTTGCCGGAGCCAGATAAGCCGGTAACGATGACTAAACGCATAAATTTCCCCTTCATTATTCTTCTGTGGTGTCGTTTTCTACGGCTGCAACAGCAGGTTCCGCGGTTGAGTCTTCTGCCAATGCGGCATCAACTTCTTCATTGAGCGCTTCCCACTCTTTAGCCAAAGCATCGCTTTTATTTTCTGAAATCAAAGCACTGGGCGGTTCCCAGTTAAGGATGGCGGCACAGACTTCGACCGGATTGGCGGCAGCACGTAATTCGTCGCAAAGCTTTTTGGTTTGAAGCATACGGATACATTCACGCAACAAGGGAATGTAGGCTTCGTCATCATCGCTTTCCGGCACGACTAAGAAAAAGAACAAATCGATCGGCTTCGTATCAATCGGTTCGGGGTCGATATGGATCGGTCGCGACAAGAGAATGAGAGCCGCCATGGGTTTGGTGATGTTAGGGAGGCGGCAGTGCGGAAGCGCTACGCCTTTACCTAACGTATTGTTGCCCAAGCGTTCGCGAGCAAAAAGCGATTCAAAAACCGTGGTATGAGGCACGCCGCTCATTTGAAAAAGCAAGCTGGCTTCTTCAAACACGCGCTTTTTCGTCATTCGCTGTAGCGGGTTGGCGAAAATGACGCGAGAGGTCGGCAGATATTGCAATACCTGGTTCATAAACCGTGCTCTTACATACGGAAAGCTTCGCCCAAATAGGCGCGGCGAACCGCTTCGTTTTGAACGATGTCTTTCGGGTGACCGCTAGCCAAAACCGTACCGTCGCAAATGATATAAGCATGGTCACAAATGCCCAACGTTTCGCGCACGTTGTGGTCGGTGATCAATACGCCAATGCCTCGATTCTTCAAGAATCGAATGATGCGTTGAATTTCAATCACAGCAATCGGGTCCACACCGGCAAACGGTTCGTCGAGCAAAATGAAATTCGGTTCGGCAGCAAGGGCACGAGCGATTTCGGTACGACGACGTTCACCGCCGGACAAGCTGATTGCCATGTTGGTGCGCAAATGGGTAATTTGCAACTCTTCGAGCAAAGACTCAAGCTTTTCGTCGACGACTTTCTTGGTATAAGCCTTGCCGTTGTCATCCTTTTGCAATTCAAGGATGGCACGAATGTTTTCTTCAACGGTTAAGCGACGGAAAACGGATGCTTCTTGCGGCAAATACGAAACGCCCATGCGCGAGCGCATATAGATGGGCATATGAGAAATCGATTCACCGTTCAAGTTGACCGTGCCGCCATCGGCCACGACCAAGCCGACCACCATGTTAAAAGAGGTCGTTTTACCGGCACCGTTCGGCCCCAATAAGCCGACGACTTCACCGCTCTTGACAGACAAGGACACATCTTTGACGACTAAGCGACTACCGTAATGCTTTTTGAGTCCCTTCGCTTCCAAAATGTGAGCGGCATGGGCACCATTTTCCGTTTGTGCCGTTTCATTTGCAGTCACATTCGTTTCTTTGACGATATTTTCGATTGCCATCTTGTTTGTTTCTAACGTGGTCTCAGATCGGCGGCTCCATTAAGGAGTCGAGATCTTGGTTGAAGAATTAAGCTTCGTTGCGGGCGTGTCAGGCGTTGCATTGGCCTTGTTTCGAGGCGCAATGACCGTACTGGCTCGTCCACCGGCAGAACCTTGAATAATTGTACGTGAACGATGGGAGTCGTAAACGATGCGACTGCCCTCGGTTTGATCCTTCACGACGCCGTTTTCCGTACGTGCGACTTTGGCGTTTTGGTAAAGCGTGATGATGCCGTTGGACTCTTCGTACACGATGCGTTGAGCCTCGGCCTCAAACCACTCTTCGATACCCTTGGCTTGCGGGTCACGACGCTGACGGAAGGTGGCATTTTTACCGAAAAGCTCCATTTGGCGATAACCCTTCGCATTTTCGGTAATAACCAATTTGTTGCCATTCATCTGCAACGTTCCTTGACGAACAACAACATTGCCCGTGTAGGTGGCAACTTGATTGACTTGGTCAGCCTTAAAAGACGAGGCCTCAACGGAAATCGGCTTTTCGCGATCCGTTGCATCGGCCAAAGCCATTGTCGAACACAAAGCAAGGGCTAAGGAGGAAACGATCCACTTTTTCATATGGCTACCTTTATTGCGGCGTCAACAAGTTTTTCGAATTGGCTTTGGGTTGAATGACCGTTTTCACGTTCTTTTTCAGCTCAATGGTTTGTTCGACATTGTCAAAGACCAAGCCTTCACCTTCCATGCGATCTTGTCCGCTCGTCATCACGACGTAAGCGTCGGTTTCAATGAGGTTGCTTTCGGGGTGAACCGTGACGTTTTGCGTTTCGATTTGCGTTAACGGCGTCTTTTCGTTGGCTTCGCGAACGATACGTACATCACCTTCAAACACGAACGTTTCTCCACCGTCGTCTGAACGACCAGTGCGAGCGCTGGCCTTCGTGATTTGCTCATTTGGTGCAACGCTGATGGCTCGCGGTTCAATCATGGAAATACGGTCATCAGAATAGTGCTTGAATTCCTGAGCTTGAAGCTTGGACTTAGCCATCCCTTTTTCATCGAATTGCACCATAGAGATGTCTTTGGCGATGAAATCCGGTGAATTTTCGTTCGGGACGTATTTCAAGTTGGAGTAGGAGGCACGCACGGCATACCAATAGCTGGCTGCAATAAGCCCCAGCAAGAGGATAATGGCCACGATTGCCGTCATTCGTTCACGCATAAAGTCAATCCTTATTAGTAGCGATGCTTCGCGTTCGGATCCGGATTCAAGAACATATTTTCAATCGTCCAGTTCATGCGATTTTGAGCGGTCAAAATCAATTCGGCCAAGTCGCGAACGGCACCGTCGCCGCCTTTGAAGCCACTCTTGAAATGACACACTTTTTGAATGTGAGTGTTTGCATCGACCGGGCAAGCCGCCAAGCCGACACGTTGAATAACGGCGTAGTCGGGTAAGTCATCGCCGATATAGGCGACTTCTTCTTCAGAAAGATGGACCTCGGCCAACAATTCCTTTAAACCCTTAACTTTGTCGCGTTGGCCTTGGCGAACATTGGTTACACCAAGTTCTTTCATTCGCTTGTCAAGGATTTGGGAAGAGCGGGCCGTCAAAATGGCAACGTCGATACCGTTGGCCATCAACATCTTGATACCCAAACCGTCTTTAACATTGAAAGCTTTAAACAATTCACCTTCATTGCCGATATAAATTTTGCCGTCGGTCAAAACACCATCGACGTCACAAATCAGCAATTTGATCTTTTGTGCTCGTTGTTGAAGCGTAAGCATGTAAAACCTTCAATCACAAAAATTAGATAACCTTGGCCGTCATCAAGTCATGGACATGCAAGGCGCCGATAAGGCAATTGTTATCGTCAATGACCAACAATTGGTTGCAAAGCGTTTCGTCCAAAATGCGAGCGGCCTCGGCAGCCAAAGCTTCGGCGCGGATGGTTTTCGGATGCGGAGTCATCACTTCGGCAATCTTCATGTCTCGGATGTCGCCGACCTTTTCAATAAGACGGCGCAAGTCACCTTCAGTAAAGATGCCCACCACATGGCGATCGTTGTCGATAACGGCGGTCATGCCGATGTGCTTGCGAGTAATTTCACGAATAGCATCCAAAACACTGACATCTTGGAGAACGGCAGGTACTTGTTCGCCACTGCGCATTACATCGGCGACGTGCATCAAGAGGCGTCGACCGAGAGCGCCACCCGGGTGAGAGCGCGCAAAATCTTCGCTCTTAAAGCCCTTGGCAGCCATACAAGCAATGGCCAAAGCATCGCCCATAGCCAACGTGGCGGTGGTACTCGTCGTCGGTGCCAAATTAAGGGGGCAAGCTTCCGTTTTGACGCCGATATCCAAGTGAACATCTGCGTATTTGGCCAAAGCGCTTTCCGGAGCGCTCGTCATTGCAATCAACGGCGTGCCTTCACGCTTTAAGACCGGAACGATCGTCAACAATTCACTCGTGGTACCGGAGTTGGAAATGCCGATCACGACGTCATCTTTGGTAATCATGCCAAGGTCGCCGTGAGCGGCTTCGGCAGCGTGCACGAAGAAGGCCGGCGTGCCGGTAGATGCCAACGTGGCGGCGAGTTTACAACCGATATGACCGCTTTTGCCGACACCCGAGACGACAACACGTCCCTTACAGGCAAGCAATAATTGAACGGCGGCTAAGAACGGAGCGCCGAGAGTGTCAGCCAAATTCGTCAAAGCTTGTGCTTCGTCCTGAAGAACATCTTTGGCTAAAGCCAACGTTGTATCGGCAGAGTAAACGTGATCAGTCATCTTAATAAGCCCTTAATGGTTTAACTTTCAATGATACCATTAGGGAGGAAGCCTTCGCTCAAAAATGAGATTCTTAAATGTGACAAAAAGTGCCAAGTCAAATGCTTGGCACTTTTGGTTGGATTCAGAAAATCGAAAGTCGATCCAAACGGATGACAAACGATTAGTGATTCAAAATCTTGGAGAGGAATTTCACCGCACGATCGGACTTCGGTTGCGTGAAGAATTGTTCGCTCGGCGCATCCTCAATGATCATACCGTCTTCCATGAAAATCACGCGGTCGGCCACGCGACGGGCAAAGCCCATTTCGTGGGTCACCACCATCATCGTCATTCCGTCTTTTGCCAACTCGGTCATGACGTCGAGCACTTCGTTAATCATTTCCGGGTCCAAGGCGGAGGTGGGTTCGTCGAACAACATGCAAACGGGGTCCATGGCCAATGCGCGAGCGATGGCAACACGTTGTTGTTGACCGCCGGAGAGTTGGCCGGGGAACTTGTCGGCGTGAGCCTTGAGGTTGACTCGGTCGAGTAATTCCAGACCGCGAGCTACCGCTTCGGCACGAGAGCGACCAAGCACCTTCATTTGGGCCAATGCCAAATTGTCCGTAATGGATAAATGAGGGAACAATTCGAAGTGTTGGAATACCATACCGATATTGGTACGCAATTTCGGCAAATTCGTTTTCGGATCGCCGACACTGATACCGTTGACGATAATTTCACCTTGTTCGAAAGGCTCCAATGCATTGACTGTCTTAATCAATGTGGACTTGCCCGAACCCGAAGGTCCGCAAACCACAATCACTTCACCTTTTTCAACGTCAACGGAACAGTTCTTCAAAACTTGGAAGTTTTCGTTGTACCACTTACTGACGTTCTTGATTTCAATCATTGCCATGATGATATTCCTCTGAATCGGACTTACTCGGATGCAATGTTGGAGAAGTCCGGCTTACGACCTTCTTGGAAAGCTTGGCATGCTTCTTGGGCTTCAGCGCTTTGCAAGCGGTCGGCAATCGTCGTTTGTTCGTTCTTGAAAGCACCGGAGAGCTCTTGTGCGAGGCTTTGGCGCAAAAGCGCTTTCGTGGCGCGAAGGCTGCCCAAAGGCAACGTGGTTAATCGTGCGGCGCGAGACAAGGTTTCTTCCAAAACCTTTTCATCATCAACGATGCCGTTGACGATACCCATGTCATAGGCTTCCATGGCATCAATGGGTTCGCTTAAGAACAGCTTTTCTGCAGCCTTATGGAAACCGGCTCGTTGAGCAACCATCTTGGAAAGGCCGTATTCGGGCGTCAAACCCAAGGCCGTAAACGGCATCGAGAAGAGTGCCTTCTTACCACAATAAACGATATCACAGTAGTAAAGCATTGCCACACCGATACCCAAAGACGGGCCGCGAACGGCAGCTAAAACCGGTTTGTCGAATGCGATAAGCGCTTGGATGACGGCATCAAAAGCGGCTTGCGTTGCTTGTGTGCGTTGAAGATTTTCAGTGATATCGGTGCCGGCACAGAAAATGGTGTCACTACCGGACAAAACCACGACACGAACTTCCGGGTCACGTTGAGCTTGAGCAAGCAATTCGACAAAGGTGATGCAAGCTTGAGCATCCAAGGTATTACGCTTGGTGGGGCGAGTGATGGTGATGTGGCACACGCCGGCATTCATATTGACGGAAAAATCAGCCATATATTAAATCTTCTTCACAAAAGTAATGAATTGAGTATCAATGTCGGAACCGTCGATACGCGTGTATCCGAGCGATTCCATCAATGCAAACATGGATTCGTTGCCGCGTAAAACGTAACCGATCAACATGGAGACGTTATTTTCGCGAGCTTTCTCATGCAGAGCATTCATCAAAATCGTTGCTAAACCGCGGCGTTGCCATGCGTCTTCGACGACAAGGCCAAATTCCGCGGTGGACGAGCCGTTGATTCGTTTGTAGCGAGCCACGGCACGAATCATTTCGGGGTATTCGTAGTCTTGAGCGACAACGGCTACCTCGCGGTTGTAGTCTAAGTTTGTTAATTCGACAATCTTTTCTCGTGCCAAATCCGTGTTGGAGATATGGAAACGCAAATATGCGGTTTGCGGAGACAGTCGAGTAATAAAGCTCTTAATGGCACCGTAGTCTTCTGCACGCATCGAACGCAAAACGACACGCCCTTGGCGCAAATCGCGTAACGTCGAATCAAAAGTCGGTTCGGGACTGATAACCATATGACTGGTCATTTCATCTCGAGCCAAGGCGGCATTGGTTAAACCGATGTTCGCATCCAATACGATGCAACCGCCGTCGTCGATCAAAATCGGGTCAATCGTCAGTTGGCGAATGGCCGGAATTTCGGTGATCAACATTGAAAGACGCATCAATACGTTACGTAAAGCCTCTCGATTGATTGCCTTCATGCCGCGGAACTGACCGAGCAGGCGAGCAATTTTCGGCGCATCGATCAGTTGATTGGTTAACGGTTCGGTCAACGGCAAGAGTTCGACTGCACTGTCGTTATAAATTTCACCGATGTAGCCGCCAAACCCAAATCGAATATACGGACCGAAACACGGATCGGTTTGGATGTCGATGGCCAATTCTCGGCCGTTCGTTTGCTTAATCAAACGTTGGACATAAATGCCGCGAATCAATGCATACGGAGCCTGTGCTTTAACCGTATCGATCAAGCGTTGACTGGCTTCGTAAACCTCGTTTTCCGTTCGAAGGTCCAGTGCAACACCGCCCACGTTGCTCTTGTGGTGAATGCCGTCGGCCAATACTTTCAAGACAACCGGCATCCCAAGGGTCTTGGCAGCGTCGACTGCTTCGATGGGGGAGTGAACGATCATGCCCGAGGCCGTCGTCAAGCCGATACTGGCCAACACTTTTTTTGTTTCATATTCATTGAGGTTGAAACGGTTGGCTTGCAACGCTTGTGCAATGATGTCACGTGCCGCTTGCGTATTGATCGGGAAGCGTTGATCGCTTTCCGGAGTTGCCGTCACTTGGAAACGTTGATTGTCGGCGTATCGAGACATCCAAGAGAAAGCTTGGATCGCGACTTCCGGGCTCTTCAATGCCGTGATGCGCTTTTCAAGTAAGCGCTTGCGGGCGTCGATCGTTTCATATTCGCCAATCCAAGCGGTGTATAACGGCTTGTAAGACGAAGCCGTAGACCAAACCAACGCATCACAAACTTTATCAAGCGGAGCCATTACGCTCGGAGCCGTGATTACCAAAACGGCATCGATGTTTTCATCTTGATTCAGAGCATCCAAAGCCAGCTTGATGCGACGCGGATCGGCATTGGCGCCCAAATCGACCGGATTGGTCACCGGTAACGGCGAGTCAACCAGCGTTTGAATTTTTTCAATGGTGGTGCGAGAAAGGCTCGGCAACGCAACGCCAGCGTGAGACGCGGCGTCAGCAGCAAGAACGCCAAAACCGCTACCGTTACAAATAACACCAAGGCGATTGGCGCGAGGTTGGCGTCGATCGCTAAAGGTTTCAATGGCAGCTAACAATTCTTCCAAGTTGTGGACACGGATGGCGCCAGCTCGCTCTAACAGTGCGTTAAAGACTTGGTCGTCACCGGCAGGGATGGCCATGCGATTGGCCAAAAGATGTCCCGATTGCATGCTCTTGCCACCGCGTAAAACGATGACCGGCTTGTGTTGAGAGGCTGCACGAATGGCCGAGAAAAATTCTCGGGGAGTACGAACGCCTTCTACGTGCAAAACAATGGTACGAGTCTTTCGGTCTTGAGCTAAGAAGTCAATGACTTCGCTCATGGAGACATCAATTTCATCGCCGGTGTTGATGATGCTCGAAAAGCCCAAGCCGCTCTCACGGGCATAGGCCAACACGGACGTACCGATCACACCCGATTGAGAGACAAAACCGATGTCGCCGGCGGCGGGCATGTCCGTCCAATAGCTCGCATTCAACGAGATGTCCGGTCGCAAAATGCCCAAGCAGTCGGTGCCGATTATGCGAATACCGAGACGGTTGGCTTTGTTGACGACGGCGGCTTGCCATGCTTGTTGCGAGGTGATTTTCGGATCACTCGGAGGGATGGCGACCCAACCGATGCCCTTTTGAGCGATTTCGTCTAATAACACCTCGAGTTTTTGGGCCGGCGTCGCTACGATCGCCAGGTCAATCGTGTCGTTGATGTCCTTGAGCGAAGCGTGGCACGGAATGTCGCCCAAATATTTGTATTTGGGATTGACGGCATAAACCTTGCCTTGGAAATGACCGCCGATGAGGCTACTCCACAAGATGGTACCGAGAGAGCCAACACGATCACTAGCTCCGAGAACGGCAATGCTCTTAGGGGCGAGGGCACGATGTAAACAGTGTTGAATATCCATGCTCAAAGACACGAAGATGTAAACGACAAGTGTTAAAAGATCCGAAATGGACAGAATCTAGCTATTTTAGACGAAAAGGGCTTAGGGGACTTGAAAGGGGCGTGTTTTTCTGAGACAAAAGGCTTAGCTTTGAGGTGTTTACGAGGTTGTTGCCCTCGCGAGCTTGATAAAATAGATAGTTCAATCAGAAGGAGATTTTGATGAAGGTTGATGGCATCCATACCCGCAGTATTTGGTCGCTTGATAACGGTCAGGCCGTTGGTATCGTGGACCAAACGTTATTGCCTTTTAAATTCGAGAAAAAGATTCTCCGTACTTGGCGAGAAATTCAAGAAGCCATTGGCAACATGCGTGTTCGTGGCGCCCCCCTAATCGGCATTGCCGGTGCTTGGGGGATGGTGATGGCCATTAAGGAGTCTCCTGAAGATGAAGCGATTCACGAGGCACGTTCTGCCTTGATTGCGACTCGTCCGACGGCAGTCGATTTGCAATGGGGCGTAGATCGAATCGTTACCCGAGTGATGTCTTTTGAGCCGCATGAGCGTTTCAACGAGGCGGTCCGTTTGGCGGAGAAAATGACACAAGAAAATGTCATTGCCAATCGTGCAATCGGTACGCACGGGGCCAAGCTCATTGCTCAGATTTATGCTCAAAAGCGTGAACCCGTCAATATTTTGACGCACTGCAATGCCGGTTGGTTGGCTACGGTTGACTTTGGTACGGCTTTGTCCGCCATTTACATTGCGATGGAACAGGGTATTCCTTTGCATGTTTGGGTTGATGAAACGCGTCCGCGCAATCAAGGTTTGTTGACCGCGTGGGAATTGGCAGCTCATGGCGTTCCTCATACGTTAATTGTCGATAATGCCGGCGGTCATTTGATGCAACATCGCGATGTCGATATGGTGATCGTCGGTGCCGATCGTATTACCTCTGCCGGCGACGTTGCCAATAAGATCGGTACGTATTTGAAGGCATTGGCAGCCCGCGATATGGATGTTCCGTTCTATGTGGCAGCGCCATCTTCGACGATTGATTGGTCGATCAGCGATGGCAAGCACGGTATTACGATTGAAAATCGCAGTGCCGATGAAATTCGTTACGTCACCGGCGTGAATGAGCAAGGACAAGTTGAGCGAGTGGCAATCGTTGGAGCCGATACCAATGTTGAAAATCCGGCATTTGACGTAACGCCGGCTCGATTGGTGACGGCCATTATTACCGAACGCGGTGTTTGCTCGCCTGAAGATTTAATGCAGCTTTTTCCCGAAGAAGCTCACCAAGCATGATGAAAGATAGCCAAGCGATTCGAGAATCATTGATAGCAACGGCGCGGCAAATGAATATCGCGCGTATCAATGTCAATAAGAGCGGAAATGTCTCGGCTCGTGTTTTGAACGAGTTGGGTCAAGAGGGCTTTTTGATTACGCCGACCGGTATTGCATACGAGGCATTGGTTCCGAGCGATTTGGTTTTTATTCCTTTGTTCGCAAAGGATCTTTCCCAAGCACAAGGTGAACGGATTGCATCGAGTGAATGGGCATTGCATGCTCGTGTATATGAACGAAAGGGCGACGTAGGTGCCATTGTCCATACGCATTCCGTTTATGCAACGGCACTGGCCTGTCAAGAAATGCCGATACCGGCTTTTCATTACATGGTGGCTACGGTAGGCGGAAAGGAGATTCCTTGTGCTCCTTACTGTACCTTTGGTACGGATGCGTTAGCGATGTCGGCAGCCGATGCCTTGGCTGAGCATAAGGCATGCTTATTGTCTCATCATGGTGTGGTCGCCACCGGGAACGATTTAAGTGCCGCTTTGCGAATGGCCATTGAGGTAGAGAATCTTGCTCAGTGCTATTGCATTGCACGATCTTTAGGAGAGGTTCCGCTTCTCTCCGATGAGGAAATGGCTCTTAATATTGAAAAGTTCAAAACGTACGGAGTACAGAAATGACAAAGTCGATGGGTACGCCTTGTTGGATCAAGCCGGACGGTTCTCCCGTTTCCTGTACGGAGAAAGTGAAGGTTCTGAACGAAAATTACGAAGAGCTTCGTGAAACGTTAAAAGACGCCTTGGAAGATGCTCTCTTGTTGGGTTGCTCGGAGGCGCAGATTCGACAAAGTTTTCACGATTTAATCGATCAAATCAAATCCGACGTGACGGAGTCCCAAGTTCATCCTTAGGGTTTCGTTTGCGTCCGAGACGTCAATAGCCACAACGCAACCAAGCTTGACGTAGTGGCAATGACCCAGAATCCTTCTTGGTATTGTCCGAACCAAGAATGAAGCTTGCCGAAAAGCACCGGTAAGAAAATTGCTCCGCCAAATCCGAAAAAGAGGGTGCCGCCCGTTGCAACGCCGGCTTTGCCGGCGGGAGCAACGCGTGCAATTTGAGCCAAGTGCACACCGTTCCAGCCGATCGCTGAGGCTCCAAGACCAAAAACGGTCACCAGAATCAACCATGAAGGCCATTGATCATTAAAAAATGACGTGGTAACGGCCAAAGAGGCCATCAAAAAGCCGAGAAATGACAAAGTCAAGCGCGGCGAACGTACCCAGTCAGCAAACACACCCCAAAAAATCCGTCCGATCATACCGCCGGCACTGGCGGTACTTAATGCAAAACCGGCAAAAACAATGGGAAGCGTCACATCTTCGACCAAATAGGCAACGATGTAGCTGAAGATGCACATTTGTGCACCGTTATAGGTAAAGCCCACAACCAAAAGACGACGAAGTTCGGGGTGGGTAATGACCAAGCGCAATGAATTGATGATGCTTTGCATGCTAAAGCGTGCTTCAGGGTCCGTATGGTTGTCCAAGTCACTTCGATGGTACATCACCAATAGCATCACCAATAAGCAGGTGAGTGCGGTAAAAAGCGGGCCGGCGCGCCAATCGTGAGCCCATAAGGCGATGCCGGGAATGACAAAGCCGGCAAGTGCGCTCCCAAGGGGAACGGCGGTTTGTTTTAGAGAGAAGACAAAACCCATTTTTTCGCGAGGGACCGTATGAGCCAAGATATCACTCGATGCCGGTGTGATGGGGCCGTAACTGACACCGATAAAAAGTGCGCCGAGTGCCATAAGCCATAAATTGCCCAAGCAGGTCAGAATCAGTCCGATGGTTGCAAGGATGAGGCAGACTTGAGAGACGTGGATGCCACCGTAACGCGTGACCATCGTGCCACCGATGACGGCGGAGATGGCGGCGCCGGAAAAAATACAACAGACGTAGATGCCGATGAGTGAACTTTCAACGCCCAGGCTCAATGCAACCATAGGAGCAATGGTTGATAACGTGACGGTACTGGCCGTCGCCAACATTTGAATACTCATCGTAGAGACGAGTGCGTGACGAATGGAGCTCAAAATATTCCACCTACAAGTCTTGATAATAAAAATATACTCCGAAGAGTTTTTGTCACCATTGATGACAACCTTAAGACAATCCCTGAGCTACAATGAATAAAGTCAAAAGTGGAGTCGAATTATGATCAAACGTTTGAAATGGTTGACGGTGGCCGCGGCGGCTTTGGTATTGGTCGGTTGTGCCCATCCGGATTTTATTAAAGTCGGTCAGGCCGATCATGAGGTCCAAACCGAGTTGGGAATTCCGGACGGTAAGCTCGTCAGTGCAGACGGCAGCTTTGTTTTGGTTTATTCCGATCAACCATTCGGTCAGGAAGTGTGGTGGATGCACTTCGATTCAAACGGTCGTTTCGTTAAAAAAGAGCGCGCCTTGAATGAAGACCATTTTAAGTTGGTTGTGCCCGGTCAACATACCGAAGCTCAAGTTCGTCAAATGTTTGGGCGCTGCGCTCAAGAGTACACCTTCCATCTGATCGATGAGTATGCATTGATGTATCGATTTGAAGAAGCCGGCGGGATGGATATGGCTTGGTGGGTTCAATTCAATCAACAAGGCATTGTGACGGAGACGGCCGTTACCCAGGACCCTTGGGAGCGTGATGTCGATCCGATTTGGGACTTGTGAAAATTAATTTTTCATCAATAAAAGCAAAGGCCACCGATTTCGGTGGCCTTTGTTCGTTAATCCGTTAAGGATTATTCGATCGGTTGCGGATTACGCAAACGGATGTGGAGTTCGCGCAATTGCTTTTCATCAACCGTAGACGGAGCTTGCGTGAGCAAGCATTGTGCACGTTGCGTCTTCGGGAAGGCGATCACGTCACGGATGGACGGAGCACCGGCCATGATCGTGATGATACGGTCAAGACCGAAGGCGATACCGCCGTGCGGAGGTGCGCCAAATTGCAATGCATCAAGCAAGAAGCCGAACTTGGCACGAGCTTGTTCTTCGTCGATGTTCAAGGCGCTGAAGACCTTGCTTTGAACGTCAGCACGGTGGATACGGATAGAACCGCCACCGATTTCCCAACCGTTCAAGACCATGTCATAGGCTTGAGCCAAGCACTTGCCCGGATCCGTAGCCAACATGTCAACGTGTTCAGCCTTCGGCATCGTGAACGGGTGGTGGCAAGCAACCCAACGGTTGTCTTCTTCGTCGTATTCGAACATCGGGAAGTCAACGACCCAGAGAGCCTTCCAGCCGTCTTCATACAAGCCGTTAGCCTTACCGAATTCGCTGTGACCGATCTTCAAGCGCAATGCGCCCAAGGAGTCATAAACGATCTTGGCACGGTCTGCACCGAAGAAGATGACGTCGCCGTCTTGTGCACCGGTGACTTCCAAAATCTTAGCGATGAGTTCGTCGGACAAGTTCTTCACGATCGGGCTTTGGAGACCGTCGCGGCCCTTAGCCTTTTCGTTGACCTTGATGTAAGCCAAGCCCTTAGCGCCGTAGATCTTGACGAATTCCGTGTAAGCGTCGATTTCAGAGCGCGGCATGCTTGCTGCGTGCGGCACGTTCATAGCAACGACCTTACCGTCAGCCAATTCCGTAGCGGACTTAAAGACCTTGAATTGGCAATCCTTAGCGAATTCGGTGATTTCCTTCAATTCGATGCCCTTGATGCGCAAGTCGGGCTTGTCAGAACCGAAGCGCGTCATGGCTTCATGCCAGCTCATGACCGGGAATTGTTCAGCCAATTGCACGTTGACCGTTTCCTTGAACACGTCGCGAATCATGTTTTCCATCATGTCGCGGATTTCGAATTCGTTCAAGAAGGACGTTTCAATATCGACCTGCGTAAATTCAGGTTGACGGTCGGCACGCAAGTCTTCGTCGCGGAAGCACTTGACGATTTGATAGTAACGGTCAAAGCTTGCCATCATCAACAATTGCTTAAACAATTGCGGGGATTGCGGCAAAGCGTAGAAGTTACCGTCATGGACGCGGCTCGGGACCAAGTAGTCACGAGCACCTTCCGGGGTGCTACGCGTCAACATCGGCGTTTCGATGTCGATAAAGCCCAAGCGATCCAAGTGGTTACGGATAGCCAATGCAACCTTGTAACGCAACTTCAAGTTCTTTTGCATTTGCAAACGACGCAAGTCGAGAACGCGATACGTCAAACGCGTCGTTTCGGACAAGTTTTCGTCATCAAGGTGGAACGGGGGCGTTTCAGACTTGTTGAGGATCTCCATTTCGTGGCAAAGCACTTCCACGCCGCCAGAGATCAAGTCTGCATTATTGGTGCCTTCAGGACGAGCGCGGACGAGACCGACAACCTTCAAGCAATATTCATTACGAACAGAGTCTGCCGTTGCAAACACTTCAGGACGGTCCGGGTCGCAAACCACTTGCACAAGACCTTCGCGGTCACGCAAGTCGATGAAGATCACACCGCCGTGGTCACGGCGACGATGGGCCCAACCAAACAAAGTAACCGTTTGACCAATGAAAGACTCATTGATAAGACCGGAATATTCGGTACGCATAAAAGCTCCAGACAATAACGGGAAAAAATCCCAACAAATAACCAAAGCATTTTAGCTTGAAGTGAGGTTATTTGGTACTTTTTTCTAATGAAACCTTGGCAGAGTTCCTTAAATTAGGGGAAACAACCCCTAAAGAGACGTGGAATTTGAATGCTTCGTCGACCGAGAGATCGGTTTCTTGGATGTCCGATTGTCGAACCATGACGACGTAACCGGAGGTCGGATTCGGTGCTGTCGGTACGAAAACCGTCAACATCGGTTCTCCCGTCATCATATCGGAAAGGTTTTTATCGACAGATTTAACGATTAAACCCAACGTCCATTGACCGGGCTGCGGGAATTGAATCAAGACAGCTTTTTCAAAACTACGTTCTTGTTGACTTAGCAAGGTATTGGCAATTTGTTTGACACCGGAATAAATCGGGCGCACGACAGGAATCTTTTCCAAAAGCGATTCCCATAATTGAACAAGCTTTTGTCCCAAAATATTGGCGACAACCAAGCCGGTTGCCAGAATCAAGCAAAAGCCAAGAATCAAACCAAAACCGGGGAAGTCAATGCCGAGTCGCCATGTCGGTGGCAACAAATCAAGAAGGTGATCGCCGAAGTCGACAATCATATTGAGGATCCAAACGGTGATGGCCAAGGGGATCCAGAAAAGCAGGCCTGCGGAAAAATATTTTTTAAACATAGTGACACGCATTCTAAAAACAAATTGCGGGTATTTTTTATGGAAAATACCCGCAATTGTTAGAGGTTGTTACTCAGAATGAGCATCAATCTTCTTCAGCCTTACGTTGGAACTTGCTGGCCAAGTCGGCTTGGATTTGAGCCGGAACCGGCTCGTAAGCGTCCAATTCGATCGTGTAGCTACCGGCACCTTGCGTCAAAGCATTCAAGCGATTGGCGTAACCGTCCAAACCGGTCAACGGTACACGGCCCGTGATATGCATCATACCGCCCGGAATGTTTTCCGTACCGCTGACTTGACCGCGACGGCTTGCGAGGTCGCCCGTGATGTCGCCCATGCAGGAATCCGGAGCTTCGATGTCGATACGAACGATCGGTTCCAAGAGCGTCGGCTTGGCGTTGCCCAATGCTTCGAGCATAGCCTTACGACCAGCGGAAACGAAAGCGATTTCCTTACTGTCGACCGGGTGATACTTGCCGTCGTAAACCGTCATACGAACGTCTTGAATCGGATAGCCGGCAACGTAACCGGAATCCAACACTTCGCGAACACCCTTTTCAACGGCCGGGACCAAGTTGAACGGAATGGCACCGCCCTTGATTTGGTCAACGAACTTGAAGCCGGCGCCACGCGGCAACGGTTCAACGCGCAAGAACACTTCACCGAATTGACCGGCGCCGCCCGTTTGCTTCTTATGGCGGGCGTGACCTTCGGCCTTGCCGGAAATCGTTTCACGATACGGAATACGCGGCGTACTCGTTTGGATTTCCAACTTAAATTGCATTGCCATACGGCGGATAACCGTCTTGATGTGCTGTTCGCTTACACCACGCAAAACCGTTTCATTCATCACGGCATCGTGTTCGATGGACAACGTCGGGTCTTCGGAAGCCATCTTCAAGAGCACTTCGGACATACGGCCTTCGTCACCGCGGCGAGCCGGCTTAACAGCCAAACCGAACATCGGCTTCGGGAAGCTGAGCTTTTTCATGTGGATGCCGCCCTCGATGGAGGCGTCATGCAACACGGAACCGTAAACGATGTCATCAACCTTAGCGACAGCACCGATGTAACCCGGATTCATTTCGTCGACTTCCATGGTGTCCTTACCTTGGAGCATCATCGGGTGGGCAATCTTGAAGGGCTTCTTACCGTTATCAACGTAGAGCGTTGCATCCTTGGTGATCAAACCTTGATGCAAGCGGAACAAACCGATCTTGCCGATGTACGGGTCGTTAACAACCTTAAAGACGTGAGCAACGATCGGGCGAGAAGCATCAGGAACCGTCGTGTATTCAGAACCGTCTTCACGATAGAAGAGCGGAGCGTTAGCTTCGGTCGGGTTCGGCAAGTGACGCACAAACACCTTGATCAAATCGCGCATACCGATCAAGTTCTTAGCAGACGTGAAGCAGACCGGGATGATGTGACCGAGGCGCAAAGCCTTCGTCAACGGAGCGTGCAAAATCTTCGGATCGACCGTGCCTTCTTCAAGGTATTTTTCCATCGTAGCGTCGTCCATTTCGACCACGCGTTCGATAAAGGCGTTGTGAACGGCTTCAACACTAGCGAAATTGGATTCACCCTTGTCGTTGTCGAAGCAGTCGATCACGTGGCTGCAATCCTTGTTCGGCAAATTCAACGGAAGCACTTCATTACCGAAAGCTTCACGCAATTGATGAATCAAACCGTAAAGGTCCACATCCGGTTGGTCGATTTTGTTGATGACGATCATGCGGCAAAGGTTACGTTCCTTAGCCCAAGACATCATACGACGGGTCATCAATTCAATACCCTTGGTGGCGTCAACAACAACGCAAACGGTCTTGACGGCGTCCAATGCGCCAAGAGCTTGACCGACGTAGTCAGGATTCCCCGGGGTGTCTAACAAGTGGATACGAACGGGCGTGCCGTCGTCTTTTTGAGCATCAAGGTGCGTAACGGACGTACGCAAGGAGTGTTGAACTTCTTTTTCGAGGGGGTCAAAGTCACAAACCGTAGTGCCTTTTTCAACCGAACCGACTTCCTTGATCATGCCGTTGCGGTAGAGAAGCGATTCCACTAAGGTCGTTTTGCCGCTAGAGCCATGACCGACAAAGGCAATGGTGCGCAGATTCTCAACTGGATATTGACTCATGATAATCCCCTAACAAAGTAAAAATTGGATGTCACTTTTTAGTAACGACATCTACCATTTTGCGCCAAAAGAGGATTTTTGGGGGTGCTAAAAGACGAGGATTTGATATATATCGATACAAATCCTCGAACTTTGCAGGACGGAGAGTTTCTCAAATGAGAATTAGGACTCGGTTGAAATGTTTTTGCAGGCTAGGCGATAACCAATGCCTCGAACACTTTCAATAGCGACGTCATGACAGCCGAAATCTTGCAATTTATGGCGGATACTCGAGACATGAACGTCAATCGAGCGGTCAAATCGACCTTTGGTTCGGCCTAAAACTTTCGGGTAAATGACGTCTTTGGAGACCGGTTGGCCGCAATTTTCTGCCAACAGCTCTAACAATGAAAATTCCGTCGACGTCAAGGCAAAAGGCTCTTGGTTAATACAGGCCTTTTGATTCTTGATGTCCAATTGCAATGAACCGATGGTTAACGGCGCCATTTTGTTGGAACGGAAGTTTTCCGAAGACGAAAAAACATTGTTAACCGCATCAAGAATATCTGCCAACGGAATCGGCAACTCAATAATTTGATTGGAAGGCAATTTTGAACGCTCAATCAACTCCTGAGGGGAGTTTTTGTGAGTGAGCGCAATGATTGGAAATCCCGGATGCAATTTCTCAATGTTTTCGATTAAAGCCAAATCCGTTTCATTGTTGAGATCCAAAATGCCCATATCAAAGTCTTGCGACGTGCTCAAGGCAAGAGCCTCTTGATGAGCGTAAGTCGGTAAAACGTTGAAGCCACAAAACGACAGAAAATCGGCTAACAATACTTCGTAAGTGTTGTTATGGTGCAGAAGGAAAATTTTCGATGTCATAGTGTGTGCAAAATGGAAACTGAGAGTGTCTTAAAACGTGCAAATGATAATGAAATTGTACAAAACTTCCTGAGCAATTCTCATTAGTTTTCGATTCAAATTTTGATTGATATTTCTTTCAAAAATTTACATTCTTGTTTCACTCCTTTACATAAATCTGAGGCAAACTGTTTCAAAAGTAAATGGGTGTGAAGGCTTATGAAAAAACGCTGGTTCTTTCCTTGTGTCGCATTAATTTCGACCGTCAGTTTGTCCGGTTGTGCACTCTTTCCCGCGCAACTTCCCGATCACGAACAGTCCTTGGTGCCTGCTACGTGGAATCAGGTTGCATCGCCTAGTCAAGAGGTGTTGTTGGAAGCGCCCGCCCAATGGTGGAAGCGTTGGAACAATGAAGATTTGATGATGCTGATCGAAGCGACGTTGTCGAACAATACCGATGTTGTGGTTGCTCAATCCAATTTACGTGCAGCACAAGCGTCGCTATTTGGTGCCAATGCTTCGTTATTGCCGACGGCTTCGATTGGTGCGGATGCTTCGAGTCGACGAGCCAACGATGTGACCAATGAGAGCTATTCGGCTGATGCCGCTGCGTCTTGGAGTTTTAGTTTTGGCGGTCGAGATATCGCTGCTCGTCGTAGCGCTGCGTTGAATGCGTCGGCCAAGGCTATGCTCTTGGATGAAACAAAGAGCGCCATGAGTGCGGAAGTGGCCTCGTCTTATATCCGTCTTTGTTTGGCCAAGCAAAAACTCACGATTGCACAAAAAAGTTTAAATGCTTATGAGGAAGCTAAAAGTCTTTCTCAATGGCGCTATCAGGCCGGTCTTGTCGAAGCGACCGATGTAGAACAGGCCGTGGCTCAATATGAAAGTGCAAAAGCAACGATTGCGAGCTATGAACAATCGATTTTGCAATATCAAACAGCCTTGTCACGACTAACGTTGTTGCCTTTGGGTCAGATTCAGGCAATGGCAACCGATTCGATTCCTCAACCTCCCGAAGCGATGAGTGTTTCCATTCCGGCTCGCGTTTTAGAACTTCGTCCTGATGTACAAGCGGCCAAGCAAATGGTATTGGCCGCCATGGAAGATGTTCGTGTTGCGCAAGCGGATTATTTGCCTTCGCTTTCGTTGTCGGGAACGATCGGAACCACGGCGGCAACGATTGGCGCGCTCGGCGCTTCCGGGACCGGAGTTGGCGCATTGATCGCTTCTTTGTCAATGCCGATCATCAATTGGGGTTCGACGATTGCAAAGACCGAGCAACAAAAGGCTGCACTTGATCGTGCAACGGCCCAATATCGTCAAAGCATCGTAGCGGCTTTGGAAGAAACGGAAAACGCCTTGTCTGCGATGAAGACGGCAGATCGTCGCCAAGCGTCGCTAAATCGTGCAACCCAAAGTAGCGAACTGGCTGCGCAGTTGGCATTACAGCAATATTCAAGTGGGTTGGTGGACTATCAAACGGTCTTGTCAACTCAACGTTCACTCTTTAGCGCCCAAGAAACACAGGCAACCAACCAAGCCGATTGGGCGACCGCCCACATCGATCTTTACCGTACATTAGGTGGCGGTTGGAAGCCGCAACAAACGACGACAGGGGAGTAAATCAATATGAAGAAAATCGATAAAGAATCCATCAAGACACTCTTGTCGTCAGGACAAACTCAAAGCTCTCGCAAGAAAAAGGTCTTGGCATTGACGGTGGCAGCTGCGGTTGCTTTTGGCGCTTGGTGGTTTATTGGAGCCGGTGCCGATAAGGTCAGCTATATGACTGCAGATGTTGAACGAGGGAACTTACGTGTAGAGGTCAGTGCTAATGGGACACTGGAGCCGACGCGTACCGTTTCAATCGGTTCGGAGTTGTCTGGGATCGTTTCGCGCGTTTTGGTTGATGTCAATGACACCGTGAAAGTCGGTCAAGTGCTCATTGAGTTGGGCACGGCAAAGTTGAAGGCACAAGTCCAACAAGCCGAGGCGAGCTTGGAGAGCGCCAAGGCCAACGAGTTGGAGGCCAAGGCCGTTTTGAATGAAGCCAAAACCAAATATGACCGCTTGCTGAAGGTGCACAAACTTTCCGGCGGAAAGACGCCGTCTCAAAGTGAATTGGATGAGCAGGTGGCGGTTCTTGAGCGCGCGAAAGCCAGTGTGGCGACCGCAATGGCAAAAATTAAGGATGCGCAAGCCACATTGCAAACCAAGCAAACGGATCTTTCGAAGGCATTCATTACGTCGCCGATTGACGGAGTTGTTTTGTCTCGCTCGGTGGAGCCCGGTTATGCGGTGGCTGCCTCTTTGCAAGCCGTGGAATTGTTAACGCTGGCAACCGATTTGAGTCAATTGGAGTTGGAAGTTGACGTTGACGAAGCGGATGTGAGCGTGGTCCAACCCGGACAGAAGGCAACCTTTACCGTGAGTGCCTATCCCAATCGTCAGTTCCCGGCTGATTTGCAAAAGGTCGCTTTCGGTCCGACGATGACAAATAATGTGGTGACGTATACGAGTTATTTAACCGTCGAAAATAAGCGCGGTTTGTTACGCCCGGGGATGACGGCGACCGCTCGCATTGTGACAGATAGTCGCGAAAACATCTTGTTGGTTCCGAATACGGCTTTACGTTTTACTCCGAAGGGCGCGACAGAGACCAAAACGTCGAGCGTCAGTAGTTTGGTAATCCCGGCTCGTAATACGAAACAAAAGACGGCGAAAGAAGTTAATCGTGCCGGTGGCCAAAAGCGCGAAAGGACGCTTTGGATTTTGCAAAATGGCAAGCTTGAGTCGGTCAAGGTCGTGACCGGAGCAACGGACGGATCCAAGACGGAGATTGTTTCCGGCGATTTGGCCGAAGGGGTCAAGGTCGTGACCGGTCAATTGCGTTCGCAACCTTAATGGGAGGGTCGTATGGATAAGGTCCCTTTGGTTGAATTGCGAGGCATCGGCAAGCGTTACGGTCAAGGCGAAGCCGCCTTTGATGCATTAAAAGGCGTTGATTTCACCATCGAACAAGGTGATTTTGTTGCGGTGATGGGACCGTCGGGTTCCGGCAAGTCAACGTGTATGAATATTATCGGTGCGCTTGATACGCCGACGTATGGCGAGTATTTGTTTCAAGGGGTTCATGTTGAATCATTGAGTCGCGATGAACGATCGATCTTACGTCGTCAGTATTTTGGGTTCGTTTTCCAAGGATTTAACTTATTGGCGCGAACGACGGCATTGGAAAATGTCGAGCTGCCTTTACTTTATCGAGGTATTGAAACCGAAGAGCGTCATCGCTTAGCGCGGGCGGCGCTTGATCGAGTGGGTTTATTGCCTTGGGAACACCATACACCGGCAGAGCTGTCCGGTGGGCAACAACAACGCGTTGCCATCGCTCGAGCCATTGTGAGCAAACCGCTATTGCTTCTGGCCGATGAACCGACGGGTAGTTTGGACTCTCATCGAAGCGTTGAAATTATGCAATTGCTTCAGGCTCTCAATGAGGAAGATGGTATTACGATCGGCTTGGTGACTCACGAACCGGAAATGGCTAAATTTGCCAAACGTATTGTGATGTTCCGAGACGGGATGATTGAAAAGAGTTGAGGTTTGCCATGTTAATGAATGCTTTGTGGCTTGCCTTGCGGCAGATTTTTCGCAATCCGATGCGATCGCTGTTGACGGTTTTGGGGATTGTGATCGGTGTGGCAGCCGTCATTACGATGGTGACGGTCGGTAATGGTGCAACACAAGCCGTTCGTGAGCAAATTGAAAGCCTTGGTAGCAATCAGTTGACGATTCGACCGGGGCAACGAATGGGGCCGGGACGAGCCGCCGGTGCACCGACTTTTAAGTTGGAAGACGTTGACGCCATTCAATCGCAGATTGCCGGTGTGAAAAACGTGGCACCGCAACGCTCTCAATCAATGACGGTTGTTGCTCAAGGCAAGAACTGGACGACTCAAGTCATTGGTAGTTCCAACCAATATTTCGAATTGGATAATCGACCGCTGACGGCCGGGCGTTATTTTGAGTCGACAGAGGAGCGTGCTGGATCGGCCGTTTGCGTGATTGGTGCAACGATTCAGAAAGAAATTTTTGGTACGGTTAATCCCATTGGTCAGATGTTGCGTACGGGGAGTTTTTCTTGTCGCATTATCGGCATGTTGGAGGCGAAAGGGCAATCGGCATTTGGTGGGGATCAAGACGATTTGGTTGTGATGCCCATCCAAACGTTCCAACGACGAGTGGCGGGTAACAATCGTATCTCTTCAATTTCGGTGGCTGTTGATCCCGAATTTGATCGAGAAATGCTCACTGAAAGTTTGCGTCAGTTGATGCGTGAACGCCGTTCGCTTTCCTACAACGATGAGGATAATTTCTCGATTTTGGATACCGAAGAGTTGGCAAAACGGGTTTCCAGTACGACGGAAATTATGACGATGCTTTTGGGTGCCGTTGCAGCCGTTAGTCTCATTGTCGGTGGTATTGGTATTATGAATATCATGTTAGTGAGCGTGACGGAACGAACTCGAGAAATTGGCATCCGTTTGGCAATCGGTGCACTGGCTCGAGAAGTTCTCATGCAGTTTTTGATTGAGGCAATCGTATTGGGTTGTTTAGGCGGATTGTTGGGTGTTGTCATCGCTTTGGTCGGCTCGATCGTTTTGGCTGGGGTGATGGGAGTTCCCTTTATATTCGACCCCTTTATCAATGTGGTTGCTTTTGGTTTTGCCGCTTTGACCGGTATTGTGTTCGGCTATTTCCCGGCACGACGAGCCGCTCAAATGGATCCTATTGAGGCAGTGCGACACGAATGATGAATCGTTGTTTGGTATTTCTTCTCAGCTTGGTTGTTAGTGTTTGGGCATGGGCGGCTCCCATGCCTCAAACACTCAACATTACGTATGTCAAAGCCCCCTTCAATCTGCAGAACATCGTGATGAAAACACAGGGGCTATTGGAAAAGGAATTTTCCAAGGAAGGCATCAAGGTCAATTGGGTTCCGATTAAAGCCGGCCTGAATCAGGTCCGCGGGTTGATGGCGGGTGATTTGGATATGGTTGCGGCAATGAATACAAGCACGTTGCTGATTGCCAACGGTGCCGGTAACCGTATTTTGATTGCGGATGGAGTTGCTCATCCCAATGATATTTTTGCCATTGTGACGGCGAAAAATAGCAAGATCGAGTCGGTAAAAGACTTAAAGGGCAAGCGCGTGGTAGGCCCCAAGGGGACGGTTTTACATCATTTGTTGGTGGCGGCTTTGGCAAAAGAGGGGATGTCGGCCAGCGATATCGAACTGATTTCCATGAATTTGCCGGCGAGTTTGACCGCGTTGTTGACGTGGCATGCCGATGCGGCCCTTCTTGTCGGTCCGGGCATTCAAAAGGCTGCCTCCGTTGGGCATCGGGTTTTGACTCGCGCCGGCGGTTATGTGGATACGAATTTGGTCATGGCTGTGAGTGAGCGTTTTGCCAAGGCTTATCCGGAAGTGGTTCGACGAGTCGTCAAGGTTAATCGTGAAGCGCTCGCGTGGATTGAAGGAAATTTTGATGCGGCTCTGTCTATTGGTGCTAAGGAGCACGGAATTTCTGTGGAACAAGCTCGCGAATTGGCATCATGGGCCAATTTCTATTCCACAATCACGCAAGCTGATATCGATGCAATGAACGTTAATCAAGCGTTCCTCTTGAAGGAAAAAATGATGAAACAATCTGTGGATGTTGAGTCGTTACTCTTCCGTTGATTTTTGTTGGTTTTCTCTCGAAACGATGCTAAAGATTCTCTTTGGCATCGTTTTTTTTATATCCGTGGAGATTGTCTTAGATAAAACCTGTAAGCACTAGTGTTTAGAGAATGGCAAAATTTTGACCGAAAATGACCATAGTTCGATGATTGATAAGGCAAAATAACTCTCAGACTATTTGGGATTGTCTGGAGGTTTTATGAAAAAGCGTCAGTTTTTAGCCGCATGTAGTTTGGCTCTTGCGTTGGGTTCGATTTCTCCGAGTTTTGCAGCCGATCAATTTCCGTCTCGTGAAGTGAAGTTGATTATTCCGTTTGCTCCCGGTGGTGCAACGGACGTTGTGTTTCGTGTGATTTCAGAAGCTGCAGAAGCCAAGCTTGGCAAGTCGATCGTTCCGATGAATATGGGCGGTGCCGGTGGTTCGAAGGGCTCTACGTTTGTGAAGGGACAAAAGGCTGACGGTTATACCCTTTTGGGTGGTCATGAATTCATGATGACGACCTATTATGGCGGTATGGTCAATTTCGGTTTGGAAGCTTTTGAGCCGGTTTGTACTTTGGCTGCCACGCCGTTTACGATCACGGCCGGTACCCATACGCCGTTTAAGGGCTACCAAGAGATGATTGACTATGCCAAGAAGAATCCGGGTAAGGTAGTCATCGGTATGACGCCCGCTTCGGTGCAGTACGTCCTTTGGTCTGAAATCGCTCGTACGGCCGGTTTGGATTTCAATAAAGATTTCCGTGTTGTGATCATCAATGGTTCCGGCCCGCAAGTGAAGGCTATTTTGGGTAAGCACATTGATATGGTTTCCGGTGACGTTCCGTCCAATATCGAATATGTTAAGGACGGTCGTATGCAATTCTTGGCCGTTTCTAACCCGACTCGCCTTGATCAAATCGCCAATGTTCCGACGCAAAAAGAATTGGGCTATGACGTGAACTTGGCTGTGACGCGTGCAGTGTTTGCGCCGAAGGGAACGCCTAAGCACGTGATCGATAAGATCGCCAAGGCTTATGAAGCTGCCTGTAAGGATCCTGCCGTGGTTAAGAAGATTGAAGATTTGGGCAACCAAATGCTTTATTTGAATCCGGAACAAACGAAGGAACACTTCGGCAAGCTCAATGAGATCTATAAGGCAGCATTTGCACAACAAAAGTAATTTTTAAGTGAAGAAAAAGGGGGTCTGAGTTACCTCAGCCCCTTTTCTTTGTCTCTACTAGAAAGGAATGGGTCGTGGAATTTCTTGCTGAATTATGCTCGCAGGCATTTAGTTGGAATGTCATGTTCTTGGCATTCATCGGGACGCTTGTCGGTATCGTTGCAGCGGCCATCCCTGGTTTCACTATCTTGATGGCCATCGTATTGGTTTTCCCCTTTACGTTTGCGATGAGTCCGTTGGAAGGCCTTTCAACGTTGATTGGCGTGTATGTCGGCGGTTTCTCCGGTGGTCAGATTTCCGGCATTTTGTTGGGGATTCCGGGGACGCCCAGTTCGATTTGTACCGTGTTTGACGGGTATCCGATGGCCAAGTCCGGTCGAGCCGGTGAAGCGCTGGGTTTGGGTATTTTCGCTTCATTCTTTGGCGGGATCATCGGCGGGATCATTATGGTCCTCTTTATTAAGCCGGTGTCCGAATTCGGTTTGAAGTTCGGGCCGTGGGAGCTTTTCGGCCTTATCTTCTTTTCGTTGACGTTGATTGCCTCTTTGGGCGGCAAGTCATTCTTTAAAGGCATGGCCAGTGGCTTTTTGGGCTTGGTGATGTCGATGGTCGGCACCGATAATACGGGCGGTTTGGTTCGATTCACGTTTGATATGCCGGAGCTTTTGTCCGGTTTTAGTCTTTTGCCGGTTTTGGTGGGTTTGTTTGCTTTGCCGAGTCTTTTGGCCGGGATGCAAACGCCGAAGGTGCAAGCCACAAAGACTGAATTCCATGAAAACGAAGTTCGAATTCCTTATCGCAAAGTTTTCAAGGGTCTTCGTAGCAATTGGTGGAATTTGATTCGCTCGAGCTTGTTCGGGTCTTTTGTGGGTGCCTTGCCGGGTGAAGGCGGTTCCGTGGCTAACTTCTTAGCCTATGACCAAGCAAAGCGTTATTCCAAGACTCCGGAACAATTCGGCAAAGGCTGCCCTGATGGGGTGGTTGCTTCCGAGTCGGGTAACAATGCTTGCGCCGGTGGCGGTTTGATCCCGACTTTGGCTTTGGGCATTCCAGGGACGGCGTCCGATGCCGTGTTGCTAGGCGTGTTAATGGTGCACTCCATTCCGCCGGGCCCGGCGCTCTTTAAAGACAGTGCCATGCTGGTTTATGGCCTCTTTGTCGTCTATTTCGTGGCTCACTTCTTCATGATTGCCATTCAATTGGGGGCCGGTAGTCGCGTGTTCTTGCGTCTGACTCAATGCCCGCAATGGGGCATGATTCCGATCGTGTTGTTGATGTGCGCAATCGGTTGCTTTGCATTGAATAACCAAACGTTCGATATTTGGTTGTTTGTGGCGCTTGGTGTTGTGGGTTTTGTGATGGATCGCGCCGGTTATCCCTTGGCTCCGATCGTTATCGGCTTGCTCTTGGGCGGTATGTGTGAAGAAAACTTGCGTCAAGCATTCTCCATCGATAGTGACTGGACGTTATTCTTCACCCGCCCGATCTCTGCGTTCTTCATGGCTTTGACGGTCTTGTCGATTGTTTACTGCGGTTGGCAATATCAAAAGAGTAAGAAGCAAAATGCAATCGAAGCTCAACAAGAATCCAAAGAAACGATCACGCTGAGTATTAAGTTTTCGGCAGTTTTGGTCTTTGTTGCAGTCGGTTTCTACTTGGGTTCGTTGGAGTTGCCGGGTTCTAGCCGTTGGGATCCGATCGGTAGTCGTTTGATTCCTCAAATCATGATTGTCGGCTTAGGTTTCTTTGCTCTCGGTTCGTTGATTTTGAGTTGGATGCAATATCGTCAAAAGCGTCGTGATGAATATGTCATCCCGTTCTTTACTCGTTATCGTCGAGAATGCTTCGTTTTTGTGTTGCTCTTCTTGTGGGTTTTGATTATCCCGTATTTGGGCTTCTACTCCAGTGCATTGCTCTTCTTGATGGCAACGGTTTGGTACTTGCGAGGCTGTCGAATGAGTTGGGCGATGGTGATTTTGCCGATCGTCACGCTCGGCATGATCTATGGCATTTTTGGCATGTTCTTGAGTTTGCAATTGCCGATGGGCTGGCTTATCTGATCGCTATAAGCCCTAAACGAAAGCCCCGTTCAGCGAACGGGGCTTTTCGTTGGTGTGGTAAGCCATCGAAACGATGGCTTATTCACGATTAGTTTTCACGCGTAGCAGCGACCAACCCTTGGCGAGCTGCCCACGTCCACGGCGTCTTCAACCATTCTTGAATGGTCTTCTTTTGTTCTTCCGTGATGTGACCCATTTCGATTGCCTTGTCAACAACCTTGTTGAAGGCGATCATGCGGTGCATCTTCACACCGGCTTCTTCGAAGAGGGTTGCCGTTTCGGCCATGTCGAAGTTCGTGATGCTGACGCAGTCCGTCACGATGGCGCCTTGTTCGCGCAACGTCTTGATAGCATCCAAGCAAGACAAGCCCGTGGAGATGTGGTCTTCAATAATCAAAACGCGCTTACCCTTAACGCTACCGCCTTCGATACGATGGAGGTTGCCGTAGGTCTTTGCATTTTGACGCACATAAATCGTCGGACGGAAAAGGCGATAGGCCAACGCGGCAGAGTGCGTCAAGCCACCGGCTTCCACACCGGCGATGATGTCATATTCCAAGCCCCACTTTTCAATCAAGGAAGCCATGGTTTCGATCACGTCATGCCATGCATCGGGATGAGCGATGAGCATACGGTTGTCGATGTAAATCGGCGTAACCAAACCGGAGCGCAAACGCAACGGTTCTTCGGTCAAGAAAGAGACGGCGTTCAAGGAGAGTAAATTTTCCGTCAAAATGTTTTCAGCAAGCATAGAGGGCATTTTCTTATTCTCCTATTAAAGCGCAACGTACGGTTCCAAGCCCAAAGCCATACGGCCGCTCTTCGTAGCAATTTCCACAAGTTCTTCGAATTGGTCGTAGCGGCAACCCGTAGCCATCAAGGTCAATTCGTGCCACATGTTACCGTCGTTCCACGGAACCATTGCGTCGGCCACGTTGTCCGTACCGATAGCAACGCGAACGCCGGCCGGAACCAATTCGTCAACCGGGGTAAGGGAGTTGTGCAACGGGCCGACGAGTTCCGTACGGGCCGTATCAATCCAAGCCGTCGGGCAAGCGATCATCATCACTTGAGCTTCGCGCATCAATTGATAGAGGCGTTGACGATACTTCTTGGAGTGAGCACCGATGGAGATGCCGTGAACACCGACCACGCGACCTTGCATACCGAATTCGATCGTCTTCAAGCACATTTGTTCGGTTTCGTATTCGCTGGCTTGGTTGAATTGGTCAACGTGAGCATGGACCATCTTGCCTTGTTCCTTGGCCGTGCCCATGATGATGTCCCAAGCTTCTGCAGCCTTGCCGTGGTCGCGCTCGTCACGCTTGGGCAAAGCACCGATGATGTCCACAAATTGGGCACCGATGTCAAACCACTTGCGAGCTTCCGGATCGATCACGCCCTTCAACGTTTGGTTGGCGAACTTGATCGTCAATTGATCCTTATAGTGGTCACGAGCCTTCATGGCAGCGATGATGGCGCGGTCTTGGCTTTGCGGGTCGACGTCCAACCACGTGCACATAGACGTAACACCTTGGTCGATCATGGATTCGAACATCGTCGACAAGCGAGCATAGAAATCTTCAACCGTCGATTCGCGCTTGAGTCGGTCAAGGGCGTCCCACTTTTGTTGGAGCGTGCAGTTGCGACGCAAATCCATCACTTCCGGGCTCAACGTGTAGGAGCGGTCAGCGTGAGCGTGAGTATTACACCAGCCGCCATTGGCTTTGATCATCGGCTCAAGCATGGCGCGGACGGTATTCGGTACTACTTTCATTGTTCTCTTCTCGCAAAAAAATAATGAAACAAAATCGTAAAAAAACGGCAACCCTAGCAGGATTGCCGTTTAGAAAACACTTCTCCCTACCATGCGCAAAGCCGCTTGGCGATGTTGAGGTTTAGCAGAGAGAAAAAATTGGTACACAGGCGTTCTCTTTTGTGAAAGACTGTCAATATACTAACCGATGAGTCTAACAAATTTGATTTGCCTCTTGCAATAGAGTTACCAAGAAAAAACGACCCGCCGAAAGCCGACGGGTCGCTAGAAATCAGAGGCTTGGATTAGAACGGAATGTCTTCGTCCAAGTTGTCGATGCCATCAACCGGAGCGGGCATCGGTTCGGGATTTCGTTGTTGGTAGTTGTTGCTCGGGGCAGGACGACGAGGGGCGGATTCGAAACCACCGCTCGGAGCGCCTTCGCTACGTTCGCGCGTGCCCAACATTTGCATCGTTTCGGCAATGATTTCCGTGGAGTAACGATCTTGACCGTCGGCGCCTTGCCACTTACGGGTGCGCAAGCGACCTTCAACATAGACCGGACGACCCTTGCGGAGGTATTCCGACGCGATTTCGGCTTGACGACCGAAGAACACGACACGGTGCCATTCCGTTTCTTCTTGGGGTTGACCGTTAGAGTCCTTGTAACGACGAGACGTTGCAACCGTAATCGTCGTGATGGCGGTACCGCCTTCTGCTGTGTAACGAGTGTCGGGATCTCGGCCCAAATTGCCGATAATGATGACTTTATTCACCGAAGCCATAACTTCTCTCTTCCAAATAAACACTTGTAAGCGTTGTTTCACTTACAAAATTCCAATAATACCCACGGCTCCAAAGATCCTAGGCTACTTCACGTCGAGTCGGCGAGCCGACAAATTAAGTTTCTTCCCAAATTTGCAGTGTCACCCAAAACGTTCCTGACAAATTGTGTCTGAAGTTGTCGGAAATTTCTACTTTTCTTGGACGGCTTTTCGATTAAACGCAAATGTTTTTCATACAGTTACGTTTGCTAAAGAGGTTCGACTTGAGGGCGACGAGTATCAAGATGGTCAAGTAGCGAAAAAAACTTCTAAAATAAATAGATTTCCCTGCTTTTTGATCATTGGGTAGATGTTATGGATGCCATTCGAATTCGCGGCGCTCGAACTCATAATTTAAAGAACATCGACTTGGATATTCCTCGTAACCAACTTGTTGTGGTGACCGGTCTTTCCGGTTCGGGCAAGAGCTCGTTGGCTTTTGATACGCTTTATGCCGAAGGTCAGCGTCGATACGTTGAGAGTTTGTCGGCATACGCCCGCCAATTCCTTGATTTAATGGAAAAGCCCGATGTTGACTTGATCGAGGGGCTATCTCCTGCGATTGCTATTGAGCAAAAAGCCGTGAGCAATAATCCGCGTTCTACGGTCGGCACAATTACCGAAATCATGGATTATTTGCGTTTGTTGTATGCTCGAGTCGGTGTGCCGTATTGCCCGACGCATCATCAAGCGTTGGAAGCAACGCCGGTGTCTTCTATGGTCGATCGTATCCTGCAAAAGCCGCAAGGAACTCGCATCATGGTTCTCGCCCCCGTGATGCGAGAAAAGAAGGCGGATTTCACGCACTTTTTCCAAGACATGCAAACGCAGGGCTATATTCGATTCCGAGTCGATGGGGAACTTTTGGATGCCGATTGTCTGCCCGATTTGGAGCGTTCCGAACGTCATAACATCGATGTTGTGGTTGACCGTCTGCGCGTCAAAGATGAATCCAAACAGCGTATTGCCGAAAGTTTGGAAACGGCGTTGCGATTGGCCGAGGGCCGTGTTGTCGTCAAAGAGATGGATAGTGACGACGAACTTGCCTTCTCCAGTCATTTTTCTTGTCCGGTTTGCGACTACTCCGTCGATGAATTGGAACCTCGAATTTTCTCCTTCAATAACCCCATGGGGGCTTGTCCGGTTTGCAACGGTTTGGGTGAACAACACGTTTTCACGGCCGAGAGCATCATTCGTCATCCGGAATTGTCGCTAAGTTCCGGGGCGATTCATGGTTGGGATCGCCGCAATGCCTATAACTTTGAGTTGATTGCAGCCGTTGCGCGGGCCGAGGGGTTTGATGTGGATGAGCCGTGGCAAGAGTTGCCTGAACGTGCTCGCGAGGTCATTTTGTATGGCCTAGGGGAAAAGGAAATTGAAGTCCCGTACCGTCGTGCCGGCAAGGTGACGATGCAACGTCAAACCTTTGAAGGCGTGTTAGCGATATTGGAGCGACGTTACCAAGACAGCAGCAGTGAAGCCGTCAAAGAGGAGATGAATCGCTATCGTGTTTTGCGCCCCTGTTGTGAATGCCACGGTTCACGTCTGAAAGAAGCGGCTCGTCATGTTTACGTTGGGGACGAGGAAGATAAAAAGGCGATTTATGAAATAACCGCCCTGTCGTTAGCGCATGCGCAAACTTTTTTCCAAGAGTTGGCAATTGATGGCTCCAAAAAGGATGTGGCGCAGAAGTTGGCAACCGAAATCAGTCACCGTTTGAAATTCCTCAACGATGTCGGTTTGGGTTACCTTACGCTCGATCGTCGTGCCGATACTCTTTCGGGCGGTGAAGCTCAGCGTATCCGATTGGCTAGTCAAATCGGTTCGGGTTTGACCGGCGTGATGTATGTGTTGGACGAACCGTCGATTGGCTTGCACCAACGCGATAACGATCGTTTGATTGCCACTTTGAAGTATTTGCGTGATTTGGGGAACTCCGTCATTGTGGTTGAACACGATGAAGACACGATTCGCGAAGCCGATTTTGTGGTCGATATGGGACCGCGAGCCGGTAATTTGGGCGGACGAGTGATGGCTGCGGGTACGCCGATGGAAATTCAGCGTAATCCGCAATCCTTGACGGGTGCGTATTTGAATGGCTCGCGACAAGTGACGTTCGAAAAATCCGCTCAAGTGATCGGAGGCGAAAAGCTTCGTTTGATTGGCGCGAGCGGGCACAATCTCAAGAATGTGACCTTAGAGATTCCCGAGGGTATGGTGACGGTGGTTGCCGGTGTGTCCGGTTCCGGAAAATCGACTTTGATTAACGACACGCTTTATCGAATCGCCGCTCAAAAGCTTTATCGCGCGAGTGCCGAACCAGAGCCTTACGAGGCGATAGAAGGGTTAGAGCGTTTTGACAAGGTGATTAACGTTGACCAAAGTCCGATTGGTCGATCGCCCCGATCCAATCCGGCCACCTATACGGGCATCTTTACTCATATTCGCGAACTCTTTGCGCAAACACCGACGGCTCGTGAGCGTGGTTACGATGTCGGCCGTTTCAGCTTCAATGTTAAAGGCGGCCGTTGTGAGGCTTGTCAAGGTGACGGCTTTATTAAAGTCGAGATGCATTTCTTGCCGGATATGTACGTTCCTTGTGAGGTTTGCCACGCCCAACGCTATAACCGTGAGACTTTAGAAGTTCTTTATAAGGGTTTAAATATTGCGGAAGTGCTCGACTTGACGGTGGAGCAGGCCTGTGAGTTCTTTAAAGCCCATCCGATTCTTTCTCGAAAACTGCAGACGTTGATGGATGTTGGTTTGGGCTATGTGAAGTTGGGTCAAAGCGCCTTGACGTTATCGGGTGGTGAAGCGCAACGTATGAAGCTTGCGCTGGAATTGTCTAAGCGAGACACGACACGAACGTTGTATATCTTGGACGAACCGACGACGGGTCTTCATTTTGAAGACGTTCAAATGCTGGTCGATGTGATTCGTAAGTTGCGTGATGCCGGTAATACGATTGTGATTATTGAGCACAATTTGGACGTGATTCGCGCAGCCGATTGGATTATTGATATGGGGCCGGAAGGCGGTGAAAGCGGTGGCATGATCGTGGCGCAAGGAACGCCCGACGAAATCTTGGAAAACAATTCGAGCGTTACCGGACCGTATTTGAAGGCCTATAAGGAGCGTTTGGCCGATCAACGAGGGAAATCGTCGTGAGGGTTATGGTTTTTGGAGCCAACGGCCAAGTGGGACGTGCGCTTTGCAAATATTTGCTTTCAACAGGCGTTGACGTTCGGGGCTTAAGCCGCGATCATAATGGCGGCGATATTCTGCAGTTGGCTGATGTCGAGGTCGCCATTAGCCAATATCAACCGAATGTGATTGTGAATGCTGCGGCTTTTACCAATGTCGATTTGGCTGAGAGTCAAGTTGAAGAAGCTTACGCAGTCAACGAGGCTGCGGTAGCCAATTTGGCACGATGCGCGAAAGCCGTCGGAGCCCTTTTGGTTCACTTCAGTACGGATTTTGTATTTGATGGCATCGATGAGCATCCTTGGGGCGAGGAGGATCGGCCGAATCCGTTAAATGCCTACGGCCGATCCAAGTTGGCTGGCGAAAAAGCCGTTGTACAAAGCGGGTGCCGTTATGTGGTACTTCGTGTTTCTTGGGTTCACGCGCCGGGCCATAAGAACTTCATTACCTCTGCGATGGATTGGCTAAAGGAAAAAAACTCCGTCCGTGTCGTTCATGATCAATGGGGTAGTCCTACCTCGGCAAACGATATCGCTTGGGCTGTTAAAGCGGTCATCGATCGTGCAATGCGGGACTCCTCAGTCGATGGCATCTATCACTTTGCCAATGAAGGCTTTACGACTCGTTTTGACTGTGTGCGTTTTATTGCATCACAACTTCATTCACGCTCGAACGTAGAACTTGTCCCCGTGAGCTCTTCCACGTTCAAGTTGCCGGCTCAACGTCCGCTCAACTGTCGGTTGGATACGGGGAAATTTAAAAGAACGTTTGGGTACATCGCTCGCTCATGGCAAGATGGTGTGCGAGAGACGATTTTTTGGAAATGAAAGAAAAAGCCGCGATTTCGCGGCTTTTGTCGTATTGATTATTGTTAATTAGCAACTTTGCTGAAATTTCCAGGAACTTTCGCACATGTCTTGTAAGCTCAATTTGGCTTCCCAACCTAACAGTTCCTTTGCTAATTTGGGATCGGCCCAGTTGGCGGCAACGTCACCAGGGCGACGATCGACCAACTGGTAGGCGATGGGTTTGCCGCAGGCTTTTTCGTATGCACGAATGATGTCCAATACGGAATAGCCGATACCGGTACCCAAATTAATGGCGACCCAACCTTGATGGTTTGCACTGTAGTTGACAGCGCAAACGTGACCATAAGCCAAATCGACGACATGGATGTAATCGCGAACGCCGGTGCCGTCAGGAGTTTCATAGTCGCTACCGAAGACTTGCACGGCTTTTAATTGACCGTTGGCAACGCGTGCGACATACGGTAAAAGATTGTTCGGAATGCCGCGGGGATTCTCGCCGATCAGACCGCTTGCATGAGCGCCGATCGGATTGAAATAGCGCAAACACACGATAGACCATTCGGGGTCGCTTGCGGCAACATCTCGGAGAATCTCTTCGATATGCAATTTGGTGCGTCCGTAAGGATTGGTGCTCGAGAGCGGATGTTTTTCATCAAGCGGCAGATATTGCGGAACCCCGTAGACAGTTGCCGAAGAAGAAAAGATTAATTTCTTGATATTGAGAGCCTTCATGGCTCGCAAAAGAGTGACCGTGCCGGCAACGTTATTGTCGAAATACTCGATGGGCATGGCACAGGACTCACCGACGGCTTTGAGGCCGGCAAAGTGTACGACAGCCTCAATATGATGTTTTTCCATGACTTCATAGAGGCGGTCATAATCGCGAATGTCGCCCTCTTCGAAGATAACGGGAGAACCGATGATTTTTTCTAAGCGTTCTAAAACGGATTCGTCGCTATTGCTGTAATTGTCCAAAATGACAATTTCATGTCCGTTTTGAGCCATTTCAACAGCGGTGTGAGAACCGATAAAGCCGGCGCCGCCAGTTAACAAAATTCGCATGTGAAACTCGTTGGTAAGCAGAAATTAAAACCTTTAACAGTAAAATTTTAGAGAAATATTCAGTGACGTGCCTTTGATTAGGAAGATTTTGATTGTGAAGCGTTTTTTTATTTTGTGGTTGATTATTTGCCTTGGGGGGATCTTTTCATTGCCCTCCTTGGCATCTCAGGATGTACAACTGCAGCGACCGAAAGTGGGGCTAGTCCTTTCCGGAGGTGGTGCTCGTGGTTTTGCGCATGTTGGTGTAATCAAGGTTTTGGAAGAGATTGGTATTCCTGTTGATATCGTGGTCGGCACTAGTATGGGATCCATGGTCGGGGGTGGGTATGCCTCCGGTTTGACGACCCATCAGATGCAAGAAATTATCTTGGGCGTTGATTGGGATGAGATGTTTGCCTTGCGTCCGAATCGCAATGAGCTCAATTGGCGCCAGCGTAATGACGACTACAAAAATCTTTTCATCGGCGAGATCGGTATTACGCCCGAAGGGCCGAAAATGCCTTCGTCATTGGTCCCCGCTCACCATTTAGGTGTCTTTTTAAGCCGAATTACCGAGCATGTTGCCGATATCAACGATCTGTCTCGTTTGGCAGTTCCATTTGCGGCCATTGCAACCGATTTGGCTGACGGCAGTACCGTGATTATGCAAAAGCAAGCGACATTGGCGACGGCTATGCGTGCTTCGATGTCGATACCGGGGGCTTTCGCACCGTTGCAATACCAAGGGCGCAGTTTGGTCGATGGTGGCCTGGCTCAAAATTTGCCTGTCGAGACAGCTAAAGCATTGGGGGCGGATATTGTCATTGCCGTCAATGTAGGCACACCGTTGGCCAAACCTGAGAGTTTCAACAGTGTCGTCAGTGTTATGAGTCAAATGATTGGCA
Source organism: Burkholderiaceae bacterium (assembly GCA_017646335.1). Lineage (GTDB taxonomy): Bacteria > Pseudomonadota > Gammaproteobacteria > Burkholderiales > Burkholderiaceae_F > Aphodousia. Next base: position 11,522 of record JAGCMT010000098.1, on the reverse strand, counting down.
TTTTGACCGAGCGAAATGTTGATCGGTCAAAGGCGAAACTCGTCAAAGGCGACATTTTGATTACGCCTGATTTGGACGGATTCTCGGCGGCGGATTTTAAGTCGGCTGCTCAAATTATTGATGCCGGGGAGCGCTCGGCTCGTGCTCATCAGGCAGAACTCAAGCGTCTTGCTGTCGATATGAAACAGTTCGATCGCTGGAATTTGGCTCGCACATTGGCCTCGAATCCGCCGTTACCGCAACGCTTGGCATCGGTTCGTGTTGAAGGGCTTGATGTTGTCAATCCCAAGGTTGTTGAAAAGGCTGCTGATTTGAATAGTGGTCAGTTATTGACTCAGGAAGAGGCGGCTCAGGCGTCCGGGCGAATTTGGGCGTTGAATAATTTCACGACTGTTCCTTATGAGATGGAGCCGGGACCCGACGGTACTCAAGTCTTGGTGTTCCGTCCGCAAGAAAAGCCGTGGGGCTATAACACCGTTCGAATCGGCGGGAAGCTTTCGACGGACTTCCAAGACGAGCATTCCTTTCAAGTGGTGATGAACCATACGATGGAGTGGCTAAATGAATGGGGTGGCGAATGGCGTAACGACTTGCGAGTCGGCAAAGACGGCTATCTATCTACGTCTTTCTATCAGCCTTTAGGTGCCGGTAGCTCCCTTTTTATCCAGCCGGAAATCAGTTACGAAAATCAAGATTACGAGTGGTACCGTGGGCGAGACTATCCGGATTCTCACATTCGTAATCGCATTTTTGAATCCCAATTGTCTTTGGGTTTGGAATTGGGCAATTACGGTCTGATTCGAGGCGCTATCGGTTGGGCTGATATTAAGGCAGAGCCAACCGAAGGGTTGCAATTGCTCGATGGCAAACAAAGTCTTCATTCCGGTTTCGGGAAAATCTCTTTAGAGATGGATACGCTCGATAATGTGGCCTTCCCTAAGAGCGGGTTCTCTGTGCATGCACAAGGGATTCATTTCTTAGAAACGTTTAGTAATCAAACGGATGCAACAGACTACTCGATTGACGTGACCTTGCCGATTCATTGGGGAGACGAGTTTGTGATGCTATGGTCTGCCAAGGCGGGGCAGTCTTCAATTCCCGGTCGCTATGCGCTTGGGGGCCTTTTTAACTTGTCGGGATCGGCGTACGGTCGTTATGCCGGTTCGGAGATGTTGCTTGGGCGGGTAATCGGTTATAAGCGTTTGCCGACAAGCGGTTATTTTGGCTTCCCAATTTATGTTGGGGGTAGTTTTGAGGTCGGACGATTGCAAGAGGCCAGTCGTTTAAGTTTTAATCATGACAACCCCGATGTTGGTCATTGGATCAAGGCCGGGAGCCTTTTCGTTGCCGCCAATTCGGTTTTGGGCCCGGTCTATTTGGCCGTTGGTCGAACGAATAAAGATGATGCCTCGGTGTACTTTTATTGGGGTGTGCCGTATTAAGTCGGGAAATGAAAGCCACTCAAAAAAAGAGTGGCTTTCTCGGCGGACAAGCTCAATGCGTGTGAATGGTCTGGAGGTGGCATTGAGAATTGTTCAACGAATTCAATGAGTAACGCCATAAGACGGATGCTTCGAGACAGAGCTCTTCATTGGTCGACAAATAAGTTGATTTTGTTCTCAATTTTTAGGGTGAGCACTATTCCCTAATTTTTTGATTCATTGGGAAAAATTCTGATTGTGTGATTCGAAAAAATTCTCATAATTAGGGGGTAATGAAGTGTCGTAAAATGACACAAAGAAAATCAAATATCGACCACTGGGAGAAAACATCATGGGTTTTAAACATCTTCTCGTTGCCGCTGCCGCAGTTGCTACGATGGCTACCGGTGCTGCCTCTGCAGCTCAAGTGGAATACACCGTGGGTACGGGTGCAACGTATCGTCCGTTCGAATTCCAAACGCCGAATAAGGAAATCGTTGGTTTCGACATCGATTTGATGAAGGAAATCGCTAAGGCTCAAGGCTTTAAGGTTCAATTCATCAATACGCTTTGGGGTGTTATTTTTGAATCCGTGAAGAATGGCGACCGCGACATCATCATGAGCGGTATCACGATCACGCCGCAACGCCAAGAAAACGTTGACTTCTCTTATCCGTACTTTGCTGCTCACCAATTGATCTTGACGCAAAAGAACGTTCACGTGAAGTCTGTTGCTGACTTGAAGGGTAAGAACGTTGCTGTGGTGGCTAACTCCGCCGGTGACATCGCCGCCTCTAAGGTTTTCGGTAAGGCATCCAAGAACATCAAGCGTTTCGACAATACCCCGTTGGCTCTTGAAGAGCTCTCCGCCGGTGGTGTTGACGCCGCTATCGGTGACGTCGGTGTGTTCGCTTACTATGCTTTGCAAAACCCGGAAAAGCAATTCAACATGGCACGTGACCCGAGCTTCGAAGACCAATACTTTGGTATCGCCGTTCGCAAGGGTAACACCAAGGTCTTGAACGAAATCAACGAAGGCTTGAAGAAGGTTATCGCTTCCGGCGCTTATGCTAAGGTTTATGCTAAGTGGTTCGGCGAAAAGGCTCCGGTTCCTGTTTTGCCGATTAAATAAGTAAACTATCCTAAATAATTTAACTAGAACCCCGAGGATTGGTGAAAACCTCCTATCGGGGTTCTTTTGTGTTTATATAATTACGATTATCTCTTTTTGTCTTGTTTGTTGGGGGACTCAGAAATGGGTGGACTTCGCTTAGACGTTTTGGCGGAATATTGGCCATTATTCGTTGAAGGCGCCACGATGACGATTCAGTTGACGATCGGCTGTGTTGTCTGCGGTGTGATGTTAGGTATGTTGTTGGGTATGGCTCGTATGGCTTCGGCTCGTCACGACCCATGGAAATCTATTCTTCATTATGGCGTTCGTTGGCCGGTGACGATTTGGGTGAGTTTCTTCCGTGGTACCCCGCTCTTCGTTCAAATTTTCTTGATGTACTTCGCCGTTTTGCCGGTGTTTATTCACCCGGTCGACGGTTTGCTCATCGACGGTCAATTGGCTCGTGAATTGCGTACGAACCATGGTGCGTTCATGGCCGGCTTCTTTGCTATTACGCTCAATGCCGGTGCTTACATGTCCGAAGTGTTCCGTGCCGGTATCCAATCCCTCGATAAGGGTCAGGATGAAGCTGCACGCTCCGTGGGTATGACGTACTGGCAAAGCATGCGTCATATCATCATGCCGCAAGCTTTCCGTCGTATGTTGCCTGCTTTGGGTAACAACGCCATCGCAATTTTGAAGGACTCTTCTTTGGTGTCCGCAATCGGCATGACCGAATTGGCTTATGCCGCTCGTACGGTGGCCGGTGCCTCTGCCCGTTATTGGGAACCGTACTTGACGATTTCTGTGATGTACTGGGTTATGACCTTGGCTTTGGCTTATGGTATTAGTTGCCTTGAAAAGCGTCTCGGTAAGGGGGATTGATAATCATGAGCGAAGTGATGATCTCGATTCGTAATTTGCAAAAGCGTTACGGTGACTTGCTTGTTCTCAATGGCATCGATTTGGATGTTCATCGTGGTGAAAAGGTGGTCGTGTTGGGCCCGTCCGGTTCCGGTAAGTCCACGATGTTGCGCTGCTTGAATGCATTGGAAGACGCCGACGGTGGTGTGATCGCGATTGACGGCGTGGAAATCACCGATCGCAAGACCAATATCAATAAGGTGCGTGAGCACTTGGGTATGGTTTTCCAACGTTTTAACCTTTGGCCGCACAAGACCGTGCTCGAGAACGTGATGTTGGGTCAAATGGTGGTCAGTGGCAAGAGCGAAGCCGATGCTCGTCAACGTGCCATGGAAACGTTGACTCGCGTGGGTTTGGCCGATAAGGCCGATCAATACCCGGTTCGCTTGTCTGGTGGTCAACAACAACGCGTGGGTATTGCTCGCGCTTTGGCGATGGACCCGAAGGCTATTTTGTTTGACGAACCGACGTCCGCATTGGACCCCGAATTGGTCGGTGAAGTGCTTGCCGTCATGAAGAGTTTGGCAGACGAAGGCATGACGATGATCGTGGTGACCCACGAAATTACGTTTGCCAAGGAAGTGGCCGACCGTGTCATCTTCATGGACGGTGGCGTGATCGTTGAACAAGGTCACCCGAACGACGTTTTGGTCAATCCGAAGGAAGAACGTACGCGTGCCTTCTTGAAGCGCGTGCTTTAATCTTTTTGGGCTGACAAGCCGAGAAAACGGAGACAGGTTCTTGATGGAATCTGTCTCTTTTTTTCGTTCATTTGACTTTGTAACGGGCGATATCGACGTGGTTGTGCCACAATTTACAACGAGATCTCGAGGTTAGTATGAGTCAGTTTGTTTCGTATAAAAATCATTTTCTTATCGCCGCCCCGAACATGAAGGATCCGACCTTTGCCGGTGCCGTCATCTATTTGTGTGAGCATACGGAAAAAGGAGCGATGGGCGTGATGATCAATCGTTCGTTGAATTTGACGATCGCTTCATTGTTGCAACGACTCAATATCAACGTGACCAATCCGGATACGGAAGCTTCTTGGTTGTTTGACGGAGGCCCCGTTCAAACCGAACGAGGATTCGTTTTGCATCGCCCCAAGCATTTCTATCATTCGACGTTGATGATTACGAACAATGTGATGCTTTCGACATCAAAAGATGTGTTGGATGCGATCGGTTGCGGGAAAAATCAGCCCCATGATTATTTGATTAGCTTGGGCTATTCGGGTTGGAGTGCCGGTCAATTGGAAAGCGAGTTGGCTGTTACCGGATGGCTCATTGCGCCGGCCGATGAGTCGATTATTTTTGAGACCCCGGTTGAAGAGCGTTATACCAAGGCACTCGGCTTGTTGGGCTTAGAATCAACCTCGTTGGAAAATTGGATTTCTGAAGAAGGGCATGCTTGAAATGGATGAAGTTGTCGTTGCATTTGATTTCGGTGAAAAGCGTATCGGTGTAGCCGTTGGTAACACGCTGATGAAAAGCGCTAATCCGCATTGCATTATTCGATCTGAGCGTAAGGATCTTCGATGGCAAGGCGTTGAAAAGGTCATTCGTGAATGGCAACCGACACGCTTAGTGGTCGGTCGTCCCTGTCATCCGGATGGAACGCCCCATGAAATGACTCAACGAGCAGAACGTTTTTCGCGTCAGTTGGAAGGGCGTTTTCATTTGCCGGTGGAATTGGTTGATGAGCGTTATTCGTCTGCGGTCGTTGATAGTGATGCCGATTACATTGATGACGAAGCGGCTGCGGTGATTTTGCAACATTGGATGAACGAAAAGGCTGCTTGATGAAGACGATTCTGGGTGCGTTTCGCTTTGCGATGGCAATGCTTTTTACCCTTGCCTGCATTTTGATGGTGCTGGTGTATTTGCAATGGGTGACGCCGGAAAAGAAGGTCGGTTTTTTGCGGACTTGGTGCCGAGCTTTGTTACGTATCGTCGGTATTGATTTGAAAATTGACGGCAAGGTTTACGATGAGCATTGTTTAATCGTGGCCAATCATGTTTCCTTTATGGATATTTTCGGTTTGAATGTGGTTAAGCCGGGTCGATTCATTGCCAAAAGCGAGATTGCCGATTGGCCGATTTTCGGACAAATTGCCAAAGGGGTCGACACGCTTTTTATTGAACGAAAAAATCGTCGTTCCATTTTGACCGTCAATCAGCAAATTAGTGATGCGTTGTCTAAGAAGCAAACGATCATGTTGTTTCCCGAAGGTCGTACGAGTGCAGGATCGACATTGTTACCGTTGCGATCCAATTTGATGGAACCGGCGGTGATGTCTCAGACCCCTATTCAGCCGATTGTCTTGCTGTATCGAGACCATGGCATGCCGACGACCAAGGCGTCTTATACGGATATTTCTCTTTTTGGTTGTTTGTGGAATATTGTGACGAGCGACGGGTTGTCGTTGACGGTGAAGGTTTTGCCGCTCATTGATCCTAAGGGGAAAGATCGTCGAGAAGTAGCCGCAGAGGCCTCAGCTCTGATGAGTAAGGCCATGGGCGTTGCCGATCCGATGCAAGCAATGAATCTTCTTAATTAACAGGCAAAGGGGTCGAGATACTGCGGTGACTTGACGGAAATAATTTTCCGACTTGGAAATTCCATAGCCGTCAAAGCGCCACCCCAAAGACATCCTGTGTCGATGCAAATGACATTGGGTTCATTGACTAAGCCCAATGTTGACCAATGACCGAAAACCAGTGTGTCGTTTTGAGTTTTTCGGCAGGGAACCTCAAACCACGGCATAAAACCGGGAGGGATCTTATCGATCCCTTCTTTCATTTTGAACTCGGGAATGCCGTTTTCATCGACCATTCGAATACGGGTGAAACCATTCAAAATGGCTCGCATACGGGCAGGATTGGTGAGGTTTTCATCCCATTGATCCTTGCCGTACATTTCTTTGAGATATTTTTTCCATCCCTTATTGCGCAAATGGACATGCACCTCTTCAGCCAGCTCTTTAGCCTTGTCCAACGTCCATGCCGGATTGATGGCTCCGTGCACAAAGGTGAATTCATTCCATTGAAGAAGCAAATACTGTTTTCGAAGCCAATTGACGATTTCCTTGGCATCAGGCTCGTCCAAGATGCTTTGCATGGTGTCGAGGCGGTGCTGTTTGCCGTGGCCGGCAGCTGTCGCTAAAAGACTCATTTCGTGATTACCGAGAATGAGACGAGCGCGGTCACCGAGACTTTTGACAAAACGAATCGTCTCGAGCGATTTGGGACCGCGATTGACAATATCTCCCAGAAAGATGATCGGGATTTCTGGATCAAGTAAGTCAAACAGTTCAACTAAGGTGTCGTAACATCCATGGATGTCGCCGATGGCATAAATTTTTTCGCTATTCATAACGATAATCCTAATCCCAAATGTAACGCCTTGCAAAGGATTCTCGCTATACTTATTCGATCCGTTTGAATCGATTTTTCAGGAATAGTCATGAAGGAAGTTCGTAAAGTTGTTTTCCCCGTTGCCGGTCTCGGTACGCGCTTTTTGCCGGCAACGAAGGCAATGCCGAAGGAAATGTTGCCCATCGTGGATAAGCCTTTGATTCAATATGCCGTTGAAGAAGCTTATGCTGCCGGCATCACCGATATGATTTTTATTACGGGTCGCTACAAGCGTGCGATCGAGGATCATTTCGACAAAGCTCCGATGTTGGAAAAGGAATTGATCGAGAAAAACAAGCTTGAACTTTTGGAAACGGTTCGCTCCATTGCACCGATGAATGTGACGTTCGTTTATATTCGTCAAGCAGAGCCTTTGGGTTTGGGCCATGCCGTTCTTTGTGCACGTCCCGTCGTAGGTGACGAGCCTTTCGCCGTGATGTTGGCTGACGACTTGATTGATGCACAACAGTCGGCAATCGGTCAATTGATCGATGTGCGCCGTCAAAATGGTGGCGGTAACGTTTTGGCTGTCCAAGACGTGCCGTTGGCTGACACGAAGAAGTATGGCATTGTCGGTGTTGATGATAAGACGGCTAAGTCCAGTATCGTGCGTTCGATGGTCGAAAAACCGGATCCTGAGGTAGCTCCCTCGACCATGGCCGTAATCGGTCGTTATGTGCTTGAGCCGGAAATCTTCAAACAATTGGAAAAGGTTCAAAAGGGTGTTGGCGGTGAAATTCAGTTGACCGATGCCATTGCCTCCCAATTGGACGAAGGTCGTACGTGGGCTCACCGCTTTGACGGTATCCGTTATGACTGTGGTTCCAAGCAAGGTTTCTTGGATGCGACCATTCGCTTTGCTCGCAAATTAGGTTATAGCATCGACGGTTAAGTCAAGCTAACTCTTTGAAAAAACGAAAAGACGAATATCAACGAAACATTTGATATTCGTCTTTTTTTTGTTCGTTAAAAAAGGAAGAAATTCTGATGACGGTTAAGCGTCTTTACGGTTCGTAAAGGTGTGAAAGCGTAAAATTTAATCGATTTGGTGTTTGCTCAAATCGAAGGGTTTTTGTGTGCTTTTGATTTGGGTAAGAATGGTTTTATGGATTGCGGAGAAGGTTTTTCGTTTTCGACAGAAGACTGAAAACAAATTCTCTGAAGCTACTTAAGGAGAAGGACGATGGCTCAAGCGCCTGAATTTAAATATGCACCGATGTTCCAAGTCGGTGAAGATAAGACGGAATACTACTTGTTGACCAAGGATCACGTTTCCGTTAGCGAATTCGAAGGTAAGCCGATCCTCAAGGTTGAACCTGAAGCTTTGACGAAGTTGATTAACCAAGCTTTCGTTGATGCAAACTTCATGTTGCGTCGCGAACACAACGAACGTCTTGCTGCCATCTTGAAGGATCCGGAAGCATCCGATAACGACAAGTATGTCGCATTGACGATGTTGCGTAACGCTGAAATCGCCGCTAAGGGCATTTTGCCGATCTGCCAAGATACGGGTACGGCTATCGTTCACGGTGAAAAGGGCCAACAAGTTTGGACGGACTTCGACGATGAAGAAGCCATTAGCCGCGGCGTTTACAACACGTACACGGAAAAGGCTTTGCGCTACTCTCAAAACGCTCCGTTGACGATGTACAAGGAAGTCAACACGAAGTGCAACCTCCCGGCTCAAATCGACATCCATGCTCACCATGGTGACGAATACAAGTTCCTTTGCGTTGTGAAGGGTGGTGGTTCTGCTAACAAGTCCACGCTCTATCAAATGACGAAGGCTGTGTTGAATCCGACCGCTTTGGTTCCGTTCCTCCTTGGCAAGATCAAGGAATTCGGTACGGCAGCTTGCCCCCCGTATCACATCGCTATCGTGATCGGTGGTACGTCTGCTGAAAAGACGATGTTGACGGTGAAGTTGGCTTCTGCCAAGTTCTATGACGGCTTGCCCACGACCGGTGATGAAACGGGTCGCGCTTTCCGTGACGTCGAACTCGAAAACGAATTGCTCGAAGCTGCCAATAACACGGGTCTCGGTGCTCAATTCGGTGGTAAGTACATGGCTCACGACATTCGTGTCGTTCGCTTGCCGCGTCACGGCGCTAGCTGCCCGATCGGTATCGGTGTGAGTTGCTCTGCTGACCGTAACATCAAGTGTAAGATCAACAAGGATGGCTTGTGGATTGAAAAGCTTGACGATCATCCGGCCGAATTGATTCCGGAAGAATTCCGTAAGGAAGGTGAAGGTCAAACGATCAAGATCGATTTGAACCAACCGATGGATCAAATCCGTGCAGAACTCTCCAAGTACCCGGTTTCTACGCGCGTTTCCATGTCCGGTACGATCATCGTCGGTCGCGACATCGCTCACGCTCGTATTAAGGAACGCCTCGATGCAGGTCAAGGTTTGCCGGATTACATCAAGAACCATCCGATTCTCTACGCAGGTCCTGCTAAGACGCCGGAAGGTTACGCTTGCGGTGCAATGGGCCCGACGACGGCTGCTCGTATGGACCCGTATGCTGATCCGTTCATGGAAGCCGGTGGCTCTTACGTGATGATCGCTAAGGGTAACCGCGGTAAGGTTGTGACGGACGCTTGCCATAAGTGGGGTGGTTTCTACCTCGGTACGATTGGTGGTGTTGCTGCTGCTTTGTCTGAAGCCTCCATCAAGAGCATCGAATGCGTTGAATATCCGGAACTCGGTATGGAAGCTGTCTACAAGATCGAAGTTGAAGACTTCCCGTGCTTCATCTTGGTCGACGACAAGGGCAATGACTTCTTTGCTCAACTTAAGCCGCGCGTTGTTTGCAAGTGCGAATCCGCTAAGTAAGTCGAATTAGACTAACCCAAGCTCTCTACTCGAAAGAGTAGGGAGCTTTTTTTGTTCAGTTTATATGGTGGCAACGCTGCAAACTTTCACTGTCAGCGCTTTGTTTGCTCTCTCTCGTATAGAGAGTGGATGCCAAGGGCTTCTAGAGGGGCTTTTGCGGTGGTTTGTGGCAATGATAAGGCCTAGGGCTATCAAGGAGGATGGTGGCTTCTAGCGGACTTTTGTGCGCGTTAACAGGCTTTGTTAGGAAGGTGTGGTATGTGCGCCACTTGGGGGATTTCAGTGGACTGAAGATGGGAATTGGAGGAGTGAGTTTCAAGAGTGCCGAATAGAGGGAGAGGGTCATGCGGATGAAGGCACTCAATCGAGAGACAAAGAAAAACGGCAAGGTTTTTAAGCCTTGCCGTTTTTTATTCGGTTATATCAACCTGTTTCAGCAATCAGTGACTGATTAGATGAAACCGTAAACCATACCGAGGATGTAGCCCGTGATGGAAGCCACGAACACACCGAGGAGACCCGGGATGATGAAGGAGTGGTTGACAACGAACTTACCAATGCGCGTCGTACCAGAGCGGTCGAATTGGATAGCAGCCAAGTCAGACGGGTACGTCGGCAAGATGTAGTAACCGTAGCAAGCGGCGGAGAGAGCCACGACGATGCCCGGAGGCGTACCGACTGCCAAAGCAACCGGAACGATCGTAGCGACGGAAGCAGCTTGAGAGTTCACCAACTTGGAGACCAAGAGGAGGACGACACCGTAGAGCCACGGAGCTTCCTTAACCCATTCGGTCAAACCAGCCTTCAATGCCGGCAAGTGAGCAGCGAACATCGTGTCGGCCATCCATGCCACACCGTACACAGCGACGATTGCGACGCAACCAGCGCGGAACACGGAGTTCTTAGCAACGTCAGCAGCCTTAACACCGCAGAAGATGCACATGAAGGAACCACCCATCAACATGAACATTTGGATTGCCAACGTCATGGACAAGCGCTTCTTACCAACCAACGGACGCAATTCCGGGAACATACCCAAGAGAGCGACGATAACGATCACGCCCAAGAAGATGTACAAGGACAACCATTGTTCCTTAGAGAACTTCTTACCGATCAACGTGAGGGAGTCACCGTAGACATAGCGCTTCGTTTCCGGATCAGCGATCAAAGCTTGGAATTCTTCGTCCTTGTCGAGGTCCTTACCACGGAACATGGAGAAGAGACCAACTGCGAAGACACCAACAATACCACCCGGGATCGTGACGGAGAAGAGGTCAACGAAACCGAAGGAGTGACCACCAACCGTGTAACCGTCCATCAAGGCGATCATGGAGACAGCAGCCACTGCAGCCGGGGAACAGATCACGCCCATTTGGGAAGCAATCGTAGAACCAGCCATCGGACGTTCCGGACGAACACCGTTCTTAATAGCCACGTCATAGATAATCGGGAGCATCGTGTAAACGACGTGACCCGTACCGCAAAGAACCGTCAAGAACCAGCAAACGTACGGAGCCAAGAAGCAAACGTACTTCGGGTTCTTACGCAAGATCTTTTCAGCGATTTGGAGCAAGCAGTCCAAACCACCAGCGGCTTGCAACGTAGCGGAACCGCAAACCACAGCCAAGATCGTGAGGATCACGTCTGTAGGCGGCTTACCCGGCTTCAAACCGAAGCCGAAAATCAAGATGACCAAGCCGATACCGCCCAAGAGACCGAGGGCCATACCGCCTTTACGAGCACCGTAAAACAAGCATGCGAGCATCACGAGGAGCTGCAGCCAAAAGTCCATACCAATATCCATGGTT
>JAGCMT010000097.1 GCA_017646335.1 Burkholderiaceae bacterium | reverse complement strand
GGTTAAGTCGAATCCAAAATGCAAAAACCACCGAAAGGTGGTTTTTTGTCATTTTAGCTTTGTCGCGCTTTCTTGAGTTCGAGAGCCTCTTTGCCCGAGAGGTGATCGATCGTGAGCTCCATCACGGAGACGGCATCGATAAAGCGATCGATTTCTTCGATTGTCTTATCCGTCAGACCGGGTGCAAATTTTTCCCCTAATTTGAAGAGAGCAATACGCTTTTCTGTGACGTCGTTAAGCAAGCGAGCTTGACCGAAGACGATAACGCTTCGATAGTGTGTCGTCAGTGTTTCGGCAATCACTTTGTCTTGCTCGATCACGCAATAAGAAACGTTGGGATTTTTAGTAACGGCATCGATGCGATGACCGGTCATTGCACCATGAAAATAAAGTTTCCCATCGACCAATACGTGACTGAGCGGGACGGCATACGGCATGCCGTTATCGTCCAAACAAGCCAACGTGCCGGAGGTCGCTTTCTCAAGGATCGCAAGGCTTTCGGCTTGGTCTAACTGTTGGAAGGCGCGGCGCATTTTTCGCATTTTTCAAACCTCAATTTTCTGCCCATTTCAGCAGTAATAAGCCGCTGATAATTAAGACCGCAGCAACAACGCGTAACGGCGTGACAGCCTCGCCTAACCAGACGATGCCGACTAGAAAAGCGCCGATGGCTCCGATGCCGGTCCAAATGACATAAGCCGTGCCCAATGGAATCGATCGCATGGCAACGGCGAGCAATGCGACACTGCCAATCATGGCCACGGCGGTAATGATGGTAGGTGTTGTTTGGGTAAAACCGTTGGAGAGTTTCATGGCATAAGCCCAAACAACTTCCAAAATGCCGGCAACGACTAAAAGAATCCAGGCCATAATCCCCCCCATTATGTTAAGGCCAGGCCGTCCTGGACATCGGACCTATCGAATCGGATAGGCGCGGACGTTGCCGCATTGTTTGGAATCATTATAGCCAAGTGAAAAAGGTCGATATCTTGGAGATATCGACCTTGGAGGAGTGGCTTATTCAAGCGTGATTATTCGGCTTTGGCCACCACTGCAAACGCTTCCTTAGCGGCGGCAATCGTTTCTTCGATCGCTGCGTCATCATGCGCTGCCGAGACGAAGCCGGCTTCGTAGAGGGACGGAGCCAAGTAAACGCCACGGTTGAGCATTTCATGGAAGAAGAGATTGAAGCGCTTGCCGTCAGACTTCATCACGTCGGCAAAGCCCGTGGGTAATTGCGGCAAGAAATACATACCGAACATGCCACCGATGCTTTGGGCGCAGAACGTGACGCCTTCTGCGTCTGCGGCGGCCTTCAAGCCTGTGATCAATTTCGTCGTTTGAGCGGCGAGACGTTCATAGAAGCCTTCTTCTTGGATAAGCTTTAACGTAGCCAAACCACAAGCAACGGCCACGGGGTTGCCCGAAAGGGTGCCGGCTTGATAGACCGGACCGCACGGAGCAATTTTTTCCATCACTTCGCGACGACCACCAAAGGCGGCGACCGGCATACCGCCACCGATGACCTTGCCGAACATCGTAATATCCGGCGTCACGCCATAGAGGCTTTGTGCACCTTGCAAAGCAACACGGAAACCGGTCATCACTTCGTCAACGATCAAAAGGGCGCCGTACTTTGTGCAGAGATCACGCATGGCGTGGATGAATTCGGGGGTACCCGGAACCATGTTCATGTTGCCGGCAACCGCTTCCACGATTACGCAAGCAATGTCATCACCGTAGCGCTTGAAAGCGTCTTCCAATTGAGCCGGGTTGTTGTATTCGAGCACCAAGGTGTGTTCGGTCACCGAGGCGGGCACACCGGCCGAACTCGGATTACCGAAGGTCAACATGCCGGAGCCGGCTTTGACCAAAAGACTATCGCTGTGGCCGTGGTAGCAACCTTCAAACTTGATGATTTTGTTGCGACCCGTGAAGCCGCGAGCCAAACGAATGGCACTCATACCGGCTTCGGTACCGGAACTCACCAAGCGAACTTCTTCAATGGAGGGGATGATGCGACGGATTTCTTCGGCGATTTCAATTTCGCGTTCCGTTGCACAGCCGAAAGTCAAACCGTTATCCACGGCTTGATGAACGGCTTCGATGATTTTCGGGTGATTGTGACCGAGAATCATCGGACCCCAAGAACCGATGTAATCGATATAACGTTGACCATCGACATCCCACATATGGCAACCGTTGGCACGAGCCATGAAACGGGGAGAGCCCCCTACGGAGCCGAATGCGCGGACGGGCGAATTCACACCACCCGGAATCGATTGACGAGCGCGGTCAAAAAGAGAATCGTTGGTATCCATTGTTAGCCTTTCTTAGAAAGCAAAGCCAAGGGCTTCGTTTTAAAAATTTTTAACGGTGTTTGAACAAACGGGTCAACAATCCGCCATCACTAGAGGATTGGAACGTGTCTTCTTCAGCCGTTTTTTGTTCATTATCCAATAAAGCTCGATTGCATTGATCGTTCAATTCTTTTTGCATCAAGAAGACGATGTTGTAGCGATTGAGCATTTCTCGAACCAATTGCAAAATACTTAAATACAGCTCCGTACTACGCAAAGAGAGCTTTTCTTCACCGATCTTCGTTAGAAGATTGGCCTGCATTTGGTCGATCGTCTCATGCGTTCGGTGCATGCGACGATCAAGTCGTTGAACGTCCATTACGCCTTCGTTTTGATAGAAAGTCAAGACTTCCTCAATACTCTTTAAGGAGGAGACCAACGAATACAAATCCTGTTGGAGTTGCCCCTTATAGATTCGATGGCTGTTGGCGACGTGGTCGTGAATCATGCGAATAATCGTCTCGAGGCTCAGACTCACTTCTTTCATATTCGTGAGAGCACGATAGTAATAGTGACAAACGTCTTGATCGACGCCTTCATCATGGCGAGCCATCGTGTAGTACTCATGACGAATCTTCATGACTTCGTCATAGGCTTCCAACGCGTGAGCCTTCGCTTTCTTTAATCCCTTTAAATCGCCATCGAAGAATTTATCGAGGCCTTCTTCAAACAAACTGATGGAGCGGCCAAAAATCTGTGCGATCGACGAATTCAAGCGCTGACGGATAACGAAGGGGTCCGTGCTGGCTTCGGTTTTTTCTGCTTCTTTAGCCTCGCTAGCAAAGAAGTTGTCTTTGACAAGGAAGTAAACCGTGATGCACATCAGACCGATAACCGCGAATAATTGGCCGTAATAGCAAAGGGTGACCATCAGGCCGCAGGTAGTGAAAGCGGCCAATGCGGTAATAAACCAACCGCCGATCACGGTTAAAACGCCCGAGACTCGATAAACGGCCGACTCGCGGTCCCAAGCACCGTCAGCAAAAGACGAGCCCATGGCAACCATAAACGTCACGTAGGTCGTCGACAACGGGAGCGTCAAGGCAGTAGCCGATGCAATCAAAATGGAAGAGACAACCAAATTGATGGAGGCGCGCACCGCGTCAAAAGGTAATTGCACTTCGTTTTTCTTTACGGGCAATGGTTCAAAGCGCGCTTCTAAAACCTTCTTCATACCGTGGGGCAAAACGCTTTGAATGAATTCGTTTAATGCAATCGTCTGGCGAACGACCAAGCGGCCCAAGAGTGAAGAACCGAATTGCTCGCTGTCGCCTCGGTCGGAAGCCGATAGGTTGATCGTCGTGCGGACCACGTGCATGGCTTTCTTCGAGAACCATAAGGTCATCACCATTACGGAGCCGGCAGCCAAGAGGTAAAGGGGATTGGTACGCGGAATTTCGCGAAGTCCTTGCATCATCAACTGATCGGGAGCAAGGCCGGAGGATTGATAGATGCTCCAACTGTCTAATGCGGCTAACGGCACGCCGATGAAGTTCACCAAGTCGTTACCGGCAAACGAGAATGCCAATGCGAACGTGCCGGCCAAAATCACAACCTTGAAGACGTTGAAATTAAACATCAAGATCGCGACTTGGAAGAGCACCAACGAGGTCACAAAAATGGCTGCCATCAACTCAAAGGTATAGGCATCCAAGAAGTTGAGAACTTCAGGCGTAATCAATGCCGAGCCTTTGGCGCCTTTAAAGAGCAAGAAAAAGACAATAGCCGAAACGCTGAAACTCCCGAATAACGCACCGTAATAACGGTAAAGACGTTGGTAGTTAAACGTAAAGAGCAAGCGGCAGAGGTATTGAATGACGGTACCGCCCACAAATGCGATGGGAACCGAGCAGATAATGCCGAAAATCAAGACGGAGGCTCGAGTGGTATTGACGTATTGCCCCAAATTCAAAAGGGATTGACCCGAATCCAAAAGGTGCAAGACGGCCATACTCACGCCGCCGCCCATCAACGCAAAAACGATGGACACGGTGGTCGAAGTCGGCAACCCCAATTTATTGAAGAGATTCAACAGTGTGACTTCTGTAATCACCACGGCAAAGAAAACGAGCATCAAGTTTTCGAACGAAAACATCTCTGGGTTGTATACGCCCGTTCGCGCAATGGTCATCATGCCGCCGGAGAAGGTGGCTCCGAAAAGCACGCCGAGGCTCGCGACAATCATCACGGTCTTGAAAGTAGCTACGCGAGAACCAAGCGCGCCACTGAGGAAGTTCACTGCGTCGTTACTCACGCCGACAAACAGGTCGGAGCAGGCCAAAATGAGTAAGAACACAAGAATCAGGAGATAGAAATATTCCATAATCTCGATTTATGGGTTTCGTCAACGACAAACGGGAGGCATGCCTAAGAAACCTCCGAAAGTAGTTGACAATGTTGGGAACTTATTTTTCAATTCTGCCTGATTTTTTAGGGCATTTAGCGTGAATTAATCAAAAAAAAACGGTAAAATTCGCCCCCAGACAAAGTTCATCGCGATAATCGCGGGAAAAGTTCAACTTTCACGAGGAAAGTCCGGACTCCATAGAGCGCCGTAGCAGTTAACGACTGTCTGCCGTAAGGTACGGATTAGAGCAACAGAGACGAGCCGACGTTAGGGTCGGGTGAAACGGGCAATCTCTACGGGGAGCAACATCAAATAGGCAACTGCTGATCCTGCTCGGTGAGGTTGCGGGTAGATGGCTAGAGACGGAGCGTGAGCTCCGTAGTAGATGAATGATTATCGGCCTACTTCTATGAGGTAGGAACAGAATCCGGCTTATAGATGGACTTTGTCTTCTTCCCTCCTTTATTACCTCCACGTACTTGTTTTTTCACAACAAATAAACGTTTCCCTTTTTGTTGTTTCTAACTAGAACCCCCTACATTGAGCAACAATCCATTGGTCGACAAATAGCCAATGGTGTTATATTAGTTCTCGGAGAAGGAAAGGTATTGGGAACCTAAGATGGCAGTTGCTGCACGAAAACCCCGGACTCGTAAGAGTCACGTGTTGATGGATGGAGCGCATCCTCCGGAATTAAAGCAAAAAGCATATGACCTTTTTGCCCAAGGTTATGGTTATCGAACGTGTGCTCGACAACTTGGCATATCCATTTATACCGCTCGTGATTGGAATCGACATTACAACAACGGAACGTTTGAACCGGAAACGGGGTATCGACGCCGTCGTCGTTTCTTCACCGATGAATTCAAACGTGAAATTGCTACCGCGTACCTCAATGGGAATGTTTCCATCAATCAGATTGCTCAGCAATACATGGTAACGCGCCGAAGTGTTACGCAGTGGGTTGAGAAGTTCAAAGAAGAATTGACCAAAGAAGGTTGATTCGAATGAAAAAGTCGCTTCGGCGACTTTTTTTTGCCTAAAAGATGCCAAAGGTATCCAAAAAGCCAAAATGAACGCAATTTTCGTACGGAATCCTAGGGCATAATATGAGTTTGCGCTGGCATTGGCCGCTTTTTTAATTTTTTAGGTGACACACATGCAACGTTTAGACCACATCATGAAGCCCCGTGCGATCGCTGTGATCGGAGCTTCCACGAAAGCTCACACGATCGGCTCCGACATCATGAAGCGACTCCAGGAATACGGTTTTACCGGTCCGCTTTATCCCGTGAACCCGAAGGGCGGCGTGATCGAAGGTTTGCAAGCCTATCCGACCGTTTTGGATATTCCGGGTGAAGTCGATTTGGCTATTGTGGTCGTCAATAACAAATTCGTTTTGCAAACGATTGACCAATGCCACGAAAAGGGCATTAAGGGTCTTGTCATCATTACGGCCGGTTTCAAGGAAACGGGCCCGGCCGGTTTGGCTGCAGAACAAGCATTGCTTGAAAAAATTCGTGCCTATGGCATGCGTTGTGTCGGCCCGAACTGCTTGGGCGTTGTCAATACCCATCCGTCGATTCGTATGGACGGTTGCTTTGCTGAGGCATTGCCTGAGCGCGGCGATATCGGTTTTGTGTCCCAGTCCGGTGCGTTGGGTGGCGGTATTCTCAATATTTTGAAGGATTTGAATTTGGGTTTTGCTCAGTTCATCTCCATTGGCAACCAAGCCGATATCAATGCTGAAACGGCCATGGAATATTGGGAAAACGAAGAGGACGTCAAGCAAATCCTCTTGTACATGGAATCCATCCAAAACCCTGCCAATTTCCGTCGTTTGGCAACGCGTATTTCCAAGAAGAAGCCCATTTTGGCTTTGAAGGCCGGTCGCTCTGCTGCCGGTGCCAGTGCCGCTTCTTCTCATACGGGCTCTTTGGCCGGTGCCGATATGGCTGCTGACGCTCTTTTGCGTCAATCCGGTGTTATCCGTGAATTTTCTTTGAAGAACCTTTTTGCAACGGCCAAGATGTTCTCTAACTGCCCGTTGCCCAAGGGTGACCGTGTGGCCATTATGACGAACTCCGGCGGCCCGGGCATCATGGCTACCGATGCCGTTTGCGAATACGGCATGCAAATGGCTCAATTGAGCGAGGAAACGAAGGCAAAGCTTCGCAGTTTCTTGCCGGCAGCCGCCAGTGTGAAGAACCCGGTCGACATGATTGCTTCGGCTCCGCTTGAACATTACTGCCAAACGTTGCAAGCTTTGTTGGCTGACGACAATGTCGATATGATCATGGCGATTTACTTGCCGTTCTTGGGCTTGAAGGATATTGACGTTGCCAAGGCCTTGATGGAAATGAAGGCACAACATCCTGAAAAGCCGATCGTCGGCGTTTTCATGACCAACAACGACTTCTTCAAGCAATTGGCTGACATGGAAGTCAATATGCCGTTCTTTATGTATGCCGAAGAAGCCGTTGACGGTATGAATCGTTTGAACCAACAACGTCTTTGGGTTCAAAAGCCCATCGGTGAAGAGGTTCGTTTCGAGGTTGATCAAGAGCGTGCTCGTGCAATCATCGCAGAAGCCGTTGCCGAAGGTCGCGATCAATTGAGTACGCGTGAAAGTATCGATGTGCTCGAAGCCTATGGCGTTCGTGTTTGCCAAGCCGGTTTTGCACGTACGGAAGATGAAGCCGTGACGATTGCCGATCGAATCGGTTACCCCGTTGTGATGAAGATGACCTCCAAGACGACGTCTCACAAGACCGATGTCGGTGGTGTTCGAGTCAATATCGGTTCCGCTCAAGAGCTTCGTGCACAATACCAAGACTTGGTTGCCAAGCTTCAAGAGCGCGGTTTGTTGGAAGGCCTCGAAGGTGTGATCATCCAAGAAATGGTCAAGGGCTCTCGAGAAATGGTTTGCGGTATTGCAACCGATCCGCAATACGGTCCGCAATTGATGTTCGGTTTGGGCGGCGTCTTTATTGAAGTGATGAAGGACGTGACGTTCCGCATCGCTCCGATCACCGATGTCGATGCTCACGAAATGGTTCGTAGTGTCAAGGCTTATAAGCTTTTGGAAGGCGCTCGCGGTACGACGCCGGCACAAATCGACCAAATCGAATCGACCCTTTTGCGCTTGTCTCAATTGGTGACGGATTTTGCATTCATCGATGAGTTGGATATCAATCCGTTGATCATCTCCGAAAAGAACGGTGAAGCCATTGCCGTCGACGGTCGTATTAAAGTTCGACTCGAAGAAGCGAAAGCTGCGTTGGTCTAAATTGACTTAAACGCTTAAAGAGAAGCTTCAAAGTGCGTGAGCGCTTTGAAGCTTTTTTGTTTCGGCAGCAAAAAATGGGAATGAGATTGATTCACAGGATGTAGTGTTTTGCTTGAACTTTTTAACTAAAGGTTGAAGTTCTCGGTGAAAAATGCCGCTAAAACGCTCAAAAAGTAGGCAATTTTTCGAAAAATCAATCTCTTAGAAGGCGAGGAAGTAAGAAATAAAAGTGTTTCTTTTCTTGACTAACTTGAAGTGACGCTTAAAATTTAGTGTGTAAAAGTGGGAAAAAGTGGTACATGCTTTCGCTGTTGTGGGAAAGGTGTCCTTTTTCTCCGTGTTGTTGTCTTTATTTTTTGCGGAATTTTCATGTTTCAAGGAACGTCACTGTTGTCGTTAGACGCGAAAGGTCGTCTTTCGATGCCTGCTCGGCATCGAGAGAGCCTTGTGCTGTCTTGCCAAGGCGAAGTGACGGTTACACGTCACCCCGACGGTTGTGTTTTGATTTATCCGCGAGCTGCCTGGTTGGAACTTCGCCCCAGTTTGGTGAAGTTGCCGTATTCGGCTCGTGTGTTGCAACGCATCGTGTTGGGTAGTGCCGTGGATTTGACGGCTGATTCCGCCGGTCGATTGTTGATCCCGAGTGATTTACGCAGTCTTTGTGGCTTGAACCGTGAAGTGACGCTCATCGGTTTGGGCAGTCATTTTGAATTGTGGGATCAAACGAAGTACGCAGAGTTTGAAGCGCGTGAATTGGCTAACGGCTTGCCGCCGGAAGCTGCATCGTTCACGTTCTAGGAGAAGTGGGATGAGTAAAGTATTCAAACACCTCTCCGTGATGGCAGAGGTGGCTCCTGAGCAATTGGTTTTCGATCCGGACGGTACGTATGTTGACGGTACTTTCGGTCGAGGGGGCCACTCGCGCTTGATCCTTTCGAAATTGTCTCCTAACGGTCGATTGATTGCCTTTGACCGCGATCCGGAAGCGATCGAAGCCAGTCGAGAAATCACGGATCCCCGTTTTGAAATTATCCACGCACCGTTCTCGTCTATGGCCGAGTGCCTTGAGGCGCGCGGCGTGACGACTGTAGACGGTATTTTCTTGGATATCGGTGTCTCGAGCCCGCAAATCGATGACGCTTCCCGCGGTTTTTCCTTCCGTATGGACGGTCCGCTCGATATGCGCATGGATACGACGCGAGGAATGACGGCGGCCGAATGGTTGGCAACGGAAACCGAACGCAATATCGCTCAAGTCATTGCCGACTTCGGTGAAGAACGATTTGCGCGTCAAATCGCCCGGGCAATTGTTAAAACGCGAGAAGAAACGCCGATTGAAACCACGCAAGCGTTGGTTCGCTTGGTGGCGTCCGTCGTGCCTGTCAATAAAAAAGACCCGACTCAAAATCCGGCGACGCGCACATTCCAAGGTATCCGCATTCATATCAATGGCGAATTGGATGAATTGCAAAAAGCTTTGGATGCCGCCATGGGTTTGTTACGTGACGGCGGCCGCTTGGCCATCATTACGTTCCACTCGCTCGAAGATCGTTTGGTGAAACGCTATTTCGATCGTGCCGCTCATCCCGAACGCGGTATCGACTCGCGAGTGCCTTTGCGTGCCGATCAATTACCTCAACCAACGTTGGTGGAAGTCAAACGCATTTTGCCTGACGCTCAAGAATGTGCGGAAAATCCGCGCGCTCGTAGTGCGATTTTGCGTGTTGCGACTCGATCTCGTAAAGGAGAGGCTTGATGCTGGGTGCTCTTCGTACGAACTCCATGTTGATTTTGATGTGCGTCTTGGCGGCGGCCTGTGTGGCCTCTGCCTTGGTCATCGTGCACAATCAATATCAAGTTCGTACGTTGATCACCAATATTGAGCGTGGGCAAGAAGAGAGCCGTCGACTCCAAGATGAGGCTCGAGAACTCAGTATCGAATTCACAAAAGTATCACTACCACGGTACATCGCCGCTAAGGCTGCGGAAATGGGGCTAGAGGTCGGGAGGAATGAAAATTCCGTCATTCTTAAGCCAAAACCGGTTCCGCGCTTTGTCACACGCGACGCAAAAGATAAAGGAGAGCAATCATGAGGTTGCATCCTTTATTTGCGTATGTAGGGCGTGAACTTCGCTCCTTGTTCCGAGACTTTTTGGTCACGGACATGTCGCCTCGCGATGCATTAAAGAGCGAAAGTCCCGAACGTTCATGGCAACGACTTGAAGTCTCTCGTAAGCGCTCTCACTGGGTGTTGGGCGTGATGGTGGCTTCGTTGGTCGCGTGCTTTTGCAAGGCCGTCTACATCCAATGCTTCAACACCGATTTCCTGCAACGACAGGGCGAAGTGCGTTATGCACGTACGCTAGACATCGATGCCGGACGCGGTCGTATCTACACGCGTAACGGTGACTTATTGGCATCGTCGTTGCCCGCTCATAGCGTTTGGGCGATGACCTCGCTTGTGAAGGCGACGGATGAGCAAATTGAGCAGTTGGCTCAAATCGTCGGTATGCAACCCGAGACGCTCAAGAAGCGTTTGAGTCGTCCTAACGCCTATACTCGTTTGGCACGCCAAGTAAACGAAGAGGTCGTACAACAGGTCAAGGCATTGAAGTTGACGGGTTTGAGTTTCACGCCGGAATTTAAGCGTCACTATCCGGACGGGGAAGTCTCTGCTCACATCGTCGGCTTCAATAACCGTGAAGACATCGGCCAAGAAGGGATGGAATTGGCCCAAAATGCCTTGTTAACGGGTCAAAAGGGTTCTCGTCGTGTGATTCAGGACCGATTGGGTCACATTTTGGAAGAAGTCGACGTACAAAAGGCCAAGGATGGCCAAGACCTCTATTTGTCGATTGATTCCCGTATCCAATACGTTGCATACGACGCCGTACGTAAAGCGGTTCAAAAACACCAAGCCAAGGCCGGTGCCGTTGTGGTGGCCGACTCTGTGACGGGTGAAGTGTTGGCGTTGGCTAGCTGGCCGAGTTTCAACCCGAACGATCGCAGTACGTTCAAATTCGATCATATTCGCAATCGCGTGATGACCGACAGTTTTGAGCCGGGTAGTACGATGAAACCGTTTGCCATTGCGAAGGCTTTGGACTTGGGTTTGATTCGTCCTGATACGCGCATTGAAACGGCGCCGGGCATTGTGACGGTGGCTGACCGTCAAATCAGTGATACGAAGAATTACGGTCTTTTGACGGTCTCTCAGGTGATTGCCAAGTCTTCCAACGTTGGCACGGTGAAGATTGCTTTGCAAATTCCGCCTTCTACGCTTTGGGAGACGTACAGTCAATTGGGCTTCGGTCAGGCTCCTCGCATTGGTTTCCCAGGGGCTGCGGCCGGTCGTTTGCGTCCTGCTAAGAGCTGGGGTCCGGTGGAACAAGCGACGATCTCGTACGGTTACGGTTTGTCGACGTCGCTTATTCAGTTGGCTCAGGCCTATACGGTCTTTGCTCGAAACGGTGACGTTATTCCGTTGACTTTGTTAAAGAGCGATTCCGGTCATGCCGTGGCCGGTGATCCGGTCTTTAGGCCTGAGACGGCACGCCAAATGCGCGCTATGATGATGACCACGGTACACCGTGGCGGGACGGCTTCTCATTTGCGTGTGACGGGCTATACGGTGGCCGGTAAGACCGGTACGGTCTACAAGGTCAAAGATGGTAATTATGTGAAGGACTACGTCGCTTCGTTCGTTGGTGTGGCTCCGGCAACGCAACCGCGCTTGGTTGTGGCCGTGATGATTGACGAACCGAAGGACGCCGGTCACGTCGGTGGTGTGGTCGCCGCTCCTGTGTTTGGGGAAGTGGTTGAGTCCGCATTGCGTACATTGTCTGTGAATCCGGACGATCCGATGATGATCGCCGGTGGTGGATTATTAGCGAAGGGTCTGTGATGAGTTACGACGTAAAACCCTATGTTGATTTGTTGAAGAAATTATCGCCTCAGAGCCAACGCCTGACATTGGACTCCCGCACTTTAGGTGCGGGCGATGTTTTTTTGGCAATCCCCGGTTTACGAGTCGACGGGCGTGATTTTTTGGAAGCTGCAAGCCAAAAAGCGGCTGCCGTTGTCTATGAAGATGACGGTATTCGTCGTACTTTTGGTGTGCCCGCGATTGCCGTGCCCGAACTCAAGGCCCACTTGGGCGAATTTGCCGCGCATTTCTATGGTGATGCCAGCCGCTTCTTGCGTGGTATTGCCATGACCGGCACGAATGGCAAAACGACCTCGTCTCACTGGATTTCGCAACTCTTTACGATGTTGGGCGAGCCGTGCGCCGCTATCGGTACGATCGGCTGCATGATGCAAGGCAAGCCCTTTAAGAGTGCGGCATTGACGACACCCGATGCCGTTTCTTTGCAAGGTTTGCTTTCTGAATTGAAGCAAGCCGGTGCACAAGCTTTTGCCGTAGAAGCCAGTTCCATCGGTTTGGAACAAGGCCGTTTGAACGGTACGCATTTCGACGTTGCGTTGTTTACGAATTTAACGCGTGATCATTTGGACTATCACCAAGACATGGCGGAGTACGAACGTGCAAAAGCCATTTTGTTCGATTGGCCTCAATTGAAATCGGCCGTAATCAATATCGATGATGAAGCGGGCGTTCGTATGGCAGAGAAGGCCGTTCATCGAAAGCTCGATGTGATTGTGACCTCCACGCGCGGCGCGATTGCCTTGCCCGGTACCCATAGCTTGACGGCCGACCATATTCGAGCCACGGAAACGGGTGTGAAGTTGGAAATTCACTTTGATTCCAAGTCTTATCCGGTCGAGATGGGCATCGTTGGCGAATTCAATATTTCCAATCTTTTAGGTGTGGTAGGTGTTGCTTTGGCTAGCGGTTATTCAATGGAAAAGATTGTTGCCGTGTTGCCGAAGTTGCAACCGCCCGCCGGTCGTATGCAACGTGTGATCGAACCGGGCACGGCTTTGGTTGTAGTCGACTATAGCCACACGCCCGATGCCGTTGAAAAGGCCCTGGAGGCATTGCGCCCGATCGCCACGGCTCGTCGCGGTAAGCTTTGGGTTGTGGTTGGCGCCGGCGGTGACCGTGATGCCGGCAAGCGCCCCATTATGGCAAGCATTGCCGAGCGCATGGCCGATGAGGTGGTCTTAACGAGTGACAATCCTCGTACGGAAGATCCTCAAGCCATTCTCAAAGACATGTTGGCCGGATTGAGCCGTCCTGCTCATGTCATCATTGATCGTCGTGAAGCCATTCACCAAGTTGTTAATCAAGCCGCAGAAAATGATGTGGTGTTGATTGCCGGTAAGGGTCATGAGGATTATCAAGAGATTCAGGGCGTCAAATACCCGTTTAGTGACGTGGTTGAAACGCGCAATGCCGCTCGTATGAAAAATCAACCGAGCGATGCGTTGATGACCGTTGGTTTGTTGGCAAAGTTGTTGCCGGGTTCACAATTCTTGGGCAGCAACGTTCCGTTTACGAATGTGGCGACCGATACGCGTCAAACCACCGACGGTACACTTTTCTTTGCGTTGAAGGGCGAGCGTTTCGATGCTCACGACTTTGTTGATGAAGCCATGCGCATGGGAGCCGTGGCATTAGTGGTTGAGCGCCCGGTGAAATGCCCCTTGCCCCAAATCGTTGTGCGTGATGTGAAGTTGGCATTGGGTGCATCGGCAGCCTATTGGCGTCGCCATAAAGCAATTCAATTGATTGCGGTAGCCGGCAGTAACGGTAAAACCACGACCACGCAAATGATCGCCAGTATTTTGCGTGTTCAATTCGGTGACAAGATGCTTGCAACGCAAGGCAACTTCAACAATGACATCGGTGTGCCGTTGATGCTTTGGAAGTTGCGTGACCACCACGAAGTGGCCGTCATTGAGACGGGCATGAATCACGTGGGTGAAATGCGCTATTTGGGCGGCCTTGTTCAACCGACGGTGGCATTGGTCAACAATGCTCAGCGTGAACATCAAGAATTTTTGCAAACGGTTCAAGCAACGGCTCGTGAAAACGGTGAAGTGCTTCGCGCATTGGCTCCGAGCGGCGTCGGCGTCTTCCCGAGCGATGACGAATGCGTCTCTACGTGGCTTGAAATGAGCCAAAATTGTCAGATTATGACGTTTGCTCGTCGTTGTGAAGCCGATGTAACGGGCACGATGAGTGCGCTGGAAGATGGCATTCTTGTTCACATCAAGACGTATAAAGGCTCGTTTAGCGCCCACGTGCATTTGTTTGGTGAACACAATTTGCACAATGCTTTGGCTGCAACGTCTTGTGCTTTGGCACTCAATTTGTCGCTTGAAACCATCAAGGCCGGTTTGGAAGCTTTCCGCCCGGTGAGCCGTCGTGGCGAAGTCCATCGATTGACTCACGGTGTCATGATTGACGACTCTTATAATGCCAATCCCGACAGCATGCGTGCCGCGGTGGATGTGTTGGCTACGAAGCCCGCTCCGCGTCTTTTGGTTCTCGGGGACATGGGTGAAGTCGGTGATCGTGCGGAAGAATTCCACGCTGAAATCGGTGCTTATGCCGCTGAGCGCGGTATCGAGGCGATTGTAGCGACGGGTCCTGCGATGAAGGCGGCCATTTGCGCTTACAATGAGCAAAAAGCCGGTAGCGGTATTTGGATTGAAAAACGTGAGAAGTTCATCGATCACGTGTTAGAAGTTGCTCCTCAATATCGAACGATGTTGGTCAAGGCTTCGAACTATATGAAGCTCGATCAAGTTGTTCGTGCAGTCAAAGAGCAATACGGAAATTAATTTAAGGCGTTTTCAGCGATGTTGTTATCTTTTTTCCAATGGTTAGGTGAAGATATTCGTGCATTCCAAGTATTTAATTACTTGAGCTTGCGCGCGGTGATGGCTGCATTGACGGCGTTGGTGATCGGCTTCGTGGCCGGTCCGGCCATGATTCGCTATTTGCGAGCCATGAAAGTCGGTCAGGCCGTGCGCACGAATGGCCCGAAGACTCACTTGGTCAAGGACGGTACGCCGACGATGGGCGGCGCATTGATTTTGATTGCCATCGGGTTGTCGACGCTTTTGTGGATGGATTTGAGCAATCGATTCGTTTGGGTCGTTTTGTTTGTGACGCTCGGCTACGGTTGGATCGGCTGGGTCGATGACTACCGTAAGGTTGTGCATCACGACCCCAAAGGGATGAGTGCTCGAGAAAAGTTCGGTTGGCAGTCTTTTATCGGTTTGGTTGCAGCCGTTTACTTGGCTTTTGCTATTTCTACGCCCAACGATATGCATGTCGTGGATATGTTTATGACTTGGGTGAATTCCGGCTTCCCGTTGGAGATGCCCTCTCAAGCCGATTTGATCATTCCGTTCTTTAAGCACTTTGCTTATCCGTTGGGTATTTTCGGTTTCGTGGTGCTCACTTATATCGTGATCGTCGGTACGAGTAATGCCGTGAATTTGACGGACGGTTTGGACGGTTTGGCCATTTTGCCGTGTGTGATGGTCGGTTCCGCTTTGGGCGTGTTTGCCTATGTGGAAGGTCGTGTGGACTTTGCGAATTATTTGTTGATTCCGTACATCCCGGGTGCTGGTGAGTTGGTTGTGATTTGCGGCGCTTTGGCCGGTGCCGGTTTGGCATTTTTGTGGTTTAACGCCCACCCGGCTCAAGTGTTTATGGGTGACGTTGGCGCATTGGCCTTGGGTGGCGCGTTGGGTACGATTGCCGTGATTGTTCGCCAAGAACTCGTTTTGGCCATCATGGGCGGTATCTTCGTGGTAGAAACGTTGTCGGTGATTATTCAAACGACGTATTTCCGTTATTCCGGCGGTCGTCGTATTTTCTTGATGGCTCCGCTTCACCATCACTTTGAATTGAAGGGTTGGAAGGAGACGCAAGTGGTGACGCGTTTCTGGATTATTACGTTCATTTTGGTGTTGATCGGTTTGGCCACGCTCAAGATTCGATAAGGTGACTTTTCATGCAAAAAGCGATTGTGGTGGGTTTGGGTGCTTCCGGTGAAGCTTGTACGCGTTTTTTGACCAAGCGCGGTTGGTCGGTGATTGCAACCGACACGCGTGAAGCGCCGCCCGCTCTGCAAAAGTTGCAATCGCTTGAGCATTTCGAATTTGTTAAGTTAGATGCCGCTCGCGAACGTTTGGATGACGTTCAATTGTTGGTACTCTCGCCGGGTATCTCGCCGTTTTTCTCTGAAGTCGCTCCGTTGGTGAAGGCCGCGCAAATCAAGAGCGTGGATGTCGTTGGTGAAATCGAACTTTTTGCTCGTGAATTGGCTCATTTGAAGGCAACCACGGGCTACGAGCCCAAGTTGATCGGTATTACCGGCACGAACGGTAAGACAACGACAACCGTAATGACGGGCAAAATGTGTGAAGCCGGTGGTCGTAAGACGTGTGTGGCCGGTAACATCGGCCCGAACGCCGTGACGGAATTGGATAAGGCCTTAGAGGCGGGTCAATTGCCAGACGTTTGGGTGTTGGAATTGTCGAGTTTCCAATTACAAACGACGGCCTCTTTGCAATGCGATGCGGCAACGATCCTTAATCTTTCCCAAGACCATTTGGATTGGCACGGTGGGATGCAAGCTTATGCCGATGCCAAGGCTCGTATTTTCGGTGACAAGACCGTTCGCGTTTTAAATCGTGAAGACGATGTAGTCATGGCGTACGCCCAAGAAAAGACCGCTTGGTGCAGTTTTGGTGCTGATGCGCCTTCCCGCATCAACGATTGGGGCTTGACGAGCGCTGACGGTTTGAAGTGGTTGAGTTGGAATCAGGATGATTCCATTGCGTTGAGTCGCCGTACGGTTTTGAAAGACGCTTGTTTGCAACGTTTGATGCCGCAAGAGGCTTTGCAGATTCGTGGTCGTCACAATGCCATGAACGCTTTGGCTGCATTGGCCTTGACCAATGCGATCGGTATCCCGTTGTCGGATGCGTTGCATGCCCTTCAAGAGTACCGTGGTGAAGCCCACCGCGTGCAATACGTGATGACCGTCAAGGGCGTCGATTACATCGATGACAGTAAGGGTACGAACGTCGGTGCAACGGTTGCAGCCTTGGAAGGCTTGGGCGCCGACGGTACGAAACTGTTGGTGATTTTAGGTGGTGACGGTAAGGGACAAGACTTTGCTCCGATTGCCGATGCCATGGATCGTCATGCTCGCGGCGCTTTCTTGATCGGTCGTGATGCGCCTTTGATCGAAGAGGCGTTGAAGGATCGTCGTTTCCCGGTCACTCGTTTTGGTACCTTGGAACAAGCCGTGCAAGCGGCTGCCAAGATGGCTCAAGTCGGTGACGTTGTCTTGTTGTCGCCGGCTTGTGCAAGTTGGGATATGTTCCGCGATTATGGTCATCGTGCCCAAGTGTTTATTGATACGGCACGAGCACTGTCTGAAGCTTCCTAATTAATCTGTGACGTATTGGATCGATTTTTATCCATGAAATGGGATTTCCTTCGTCGTTTATTCGATCGTCAACATACCAAAGAAAACGATTGGTCTTACAGCCGTAAGTACGATACGCCGGCGACGACCGATTGGGGTTTGTTGGGTTGTGTTTTGGCTTTGGTCATCATCGGTTTGGTGATGGTCTTTTCGGCTACCATTTCCTTGTCAGATTCGCCGAAATATCAAACGACACCGTCTCATTTTCTGATTCGTCAATTCATTTTTGCCGTTTTCGGCATCATTGCCGGTTTCATTACCTTTCGTGTGCCGATGCGTAGTTGGCAACGAATGAGTTTGTTTTTAGGCATCGTCAGTATCGTTTCATTAGGCCTTGTGATCACGCCGGGTATCGGTCGTGAAGTCAACGGTTCGGTACGTTGGATTCCGTTAGGCCCCGTTAATATTCAAGTCTCTGAAATCGTGAAATTTGCAGCCGTGATTGTGGCGGCGCAATTTACGGTAAGCCGACAATTTTTTATGCACTCGGTCATCAAGGGGATGTTCCCGATTTTCACCTATGTAATTGTGGTGGCCGGTTTGTTGTCTTATCAACCTGACTTGGGGGCTACAGCCGTTTTCTGTTGCATCGTGTTGGGTATTGCCGTGTTAGGCGGTTTGTCGATGCGCATCATTGTGCCGATCGGGGCGATGTTGGCGGTGTCTGCCGTGGTGGCCATTATCACTTCGCCTTGGCGCATGGGTCGTGTGTTCGCTTATTTGAATCCGTGGGATGCTGAAAACCAATTGGGTAAGGCCTATCAATTGACTCACTCGTTGATTGCCTTCGGTCGCGGTGAGTTGTTTGGCGTGGGGCTGGGTGCCAGCGTGGAGAAAATGCACTATTTGCCGGAAGCCCATACCGACTTTATTTTGGCCGTAATCGGTGAAGAGTTCGGTTTGGTTGGCGTGACGGTTGTCTTGTTGCTCTTTTATTGGTTAATCCGTCGAGCCTTTGAAATCGGTCGAATGGCCATTCGATTGGATCAGTTTTTCTCCGGTTTGGTCGCTCAAGGGATCGGTATTTGGATCGGCGTTCAGGTGATCATCAACACCGGTGTTGCAACGGGGCTTTTCCCGACAAAGGGTTTAACATTACCGTTAGTAAGTTATGGCGGTAGCTCGTTGATGATCACGTTCTGTGCATTGGCGATGCTCTTTAGAGTAGACTACGAAAATCGCCAATTGATGTACGGTAGAAGGAGTCGTAAGTGAGCAAGCAGAAACATTTGATGATTGCTGCAGCCGGAACCGGTGGTCATGTCATGCCCGGTTTGGCCGTTGCGCAGGAAATGATTGCTCGCGGTTGGACCGTGTCCTGGATCGGCACGACAACCGGTATGGAAAGCCGTTTGGTGGCTTCTTACGGATTGGATTTTGATGCCTTGGAATTTACCGGTATGCGCGGTAAAGGCCTGGGTCATATGGTCAAGGGTGCATTAAAGTTGGTCAAGGCTTGTTTTAAGAGCAAGGATTTGATCGATGCGCGTCATGCCGATGCCGTCTTCTCGACGGGTGGCTACATTGCCGTGCCGTCGGCTTACGGTGCTCGTCGCAAAAATATTCCGTTGGTGATGATGAATTGCGACGCCGACTCGTTGATGAGCGTGCGTGCCGTCATGCCTTGGGCCGATGCCGTGATGTGCGGTTTTGACGGTGAGTGCGCAAAACGTGCCGGTAAAAAGGGTATCGTTTCCGGCAATCCCGTTCGTTCTGAGATTTTGGCCTTGCCGGAACCTCGAGTTCGATATGCCGATCGTACGGGACCGTTAAACGTGCTCGTTTTCGGCGGTTCGTTGGGTGCCAAAGTTTTAAATGAAACATTGCCGAAAACTTTGGCAAAATTTGATGTGGAAAATCGCCCGAAAGTCGTTCACCAATGCGGTCGAACGGCTGTTGATGCCGTGAAGGCTCTTTATGAAGAAGTCGGCATTGAGGCCGAAGTCGTTCCATTCATCGATGACATGGCTAGTGCCTATGCCAAGGCTGATTTGGTTATCTGTCGAGCCGGGGCAACGAGTGTCAGTGAATTGACGGCGGCCGGTGTGCCGGCCATTTTGGTGCCGTTCGTTGTTTCGACGACGCAACATCAATTGGGCAATGCACGCTTTATGCAATCTCATGATGCGGGCATTTTGATCGAACAAAAAGATTTGACGCCTGAACGTCTCTTTGAAACCATGACGACGATGGATCGTGCCCGATTGGTGGAAATGGGAGAGAACGCAAGACGTTTGGCTCATCGTGATGCCGCTAAGACCGTGGCTGACGCGATTGAAGGTTTGGTAAAGGGATAAAAAAATGAAATTTGCCGTTAAGCGAATCCACTTTGTAGGGATCGGTGGTACCGGTATGAACGGTATCGCCGAAGTGATGGTCAATTTGGGCTACGAAGTAAC
This sequence comes from Burkholderiaceae bacterium, assembly GCA_017646335.1. Lineage (GTDB taxonomy): Bacteria > Pseudomonadota > Gammaproteobacteria > Burkholderiales > Burkholderiaceae_F > Aphodousia. The sequence goes on along the minus strand of JAGCMT010000097.1, from coordinate 18,735 downwards.
GGGTTCGGATATGGCGAGCAATGCCGCCACGGAACGCCTTGAAAGCATGGGCGTTAAGATTTTCCACGAACATGTCGCCAGCAATGTTGAAGGCGCCGATGCGGTGGTGGTCTCGACGGCTATTAAGGCTGACAATCCTGAAGTGGTGGCTGCTCGTGAAGCCCGTATTTCGATCGTTCCTCGTGCCGTGATGTTGGCTGAGTTGATGCGTTTGCGTCGCGGTATCGCCATTGCCGGTGCTCACGGTAAGACGACGACCACGAGCTTGGTCGCTAGCATTATGGGTGTCGGTGGTTTGGATCCGACCTTTGTGATTGGCGGTCGCTTGAATGCGGCCGGTTCCAATGCTCGTTTGGGTACGGGTGACTTCATTGTGGCAGAAGCCGATGAGTCCGACGCCTCTTTCTTGTGCTTGACGCCGGTATTGGCCGTTGTGACCAATATCGACGCCGATCACATGGAAACGTACGATCACGACTTTGAAAAGCTCAAGCAAGCTTTTGTCGATTTCTTAACGCGTTTGCCGTTCTACGGCAATGCCGTACTTTGCGCTGACGATGAAAACGTTCGCTCGATCGTCTCTCGCATTCCGAAGCCTGTGGTGCTTTACGGCTTGAGTGAAGAAGCTGAAGTTCGTGCCGTTGATGTTCATGCCGATGGTACGCAAATGTGCTTCACGGTGTTGCGTGAGGGCTATGATCCGTTGCCGGTTCGCTTGAATTTGCCCGGTCTTCACAACGTACGCAATGCGTTGGCTGCCATCACGATTGCTACGCTCGTCGGTGTTTCTGATGAGGCGATTGTTGAAGCATTGGCTCACTTTAACGGTGTCGGTCGTCGATTCTCTCAATATGGTGAAATTCCGAGTAAGGATGGCGGTCACTTCACGTTGATCGATGACTACGGTCACCATCCGCACGAAATGGCTGCAACGTTGGAAGCCGTTCGCGGCGCCTATCCGGGTCGTCGTGTGTTGATTGCCTTCCAACCGCACCGTTACTCCCGCACCCGTGACTGCTTTGAAGACTTTGTGAAAGTGCTCTCGAGCGTGGATGCTTTGGTGTTGGCCGATGTCTATCCGGCCGGAGAGACGCCGATTGTCGGCGCTGACGGTCGTGCATTGGCTCGAGCCGTCCGCTTGTTGGGGCATACGGATTTGATTTTTGTCGATCGCGCTGTCGATATGGATGAAGCGATCATGACGATGGCCCGCGACGGTGACGTCGTGGTGACCATGGGCGCCGGTAACGTGGGCTTGGTAGCTCCGCGTTTGAAGGCGGCCAACCAATAAATTCATTGTGAGGATGAGTTCAAATGACGAAAGATAAGAAAAAAGTGACGCCGGAGAGCTTGGGCAAGGTGGTTTTGCTCGCCGGTGGTTTTTCCAGCGAACGCGATGTTTCATTGATGAGCGGTAAGGGTGTTTACGACGCCTTGGTTGATGCCGGTGTTGACGTCACGCGTTTCGATCCGCAAGAACAATCCTTGGGTGAATTAGAACAAGGTAATTTTGATCGTGCCGTAATTTCTTTGCACGGTCGCTTCGGTGAAGACGGTACGATTCAAGGCGTTTTGGAATATTTGGGTGTTCCCTACACGGGTCCCGGTGTGAAGACGAGCGCCATCACGATCGATAAGGCGTTGACCAAGCAAGTTTGGAATGCCAACGGCATCCCGACGCCGCAAGGTATGGTTGTCTCCAAGGGCGATGACATGGCATTCGTGATTCAAACCTTGGGTAAGGATTTGGTTGTGAAGCCGGCTCGCGAAGGTTCCAGCATCGGTTTGACGAAGTTGAAGAATGCAACCCCCGAGGCTTTGGAAATGGCCGTGGTGAAGGCTGCTGCCTTGGATCCGCGTGTTTTGGTGGAAGAGTACATCATCGGTCGCGAATTGACGGTTGCCGTGCTTGGCCAAGCTGAAACGGCTCATGCATTGCCGATCATTGAAATCGTGGCTCCCGAAGGTAATTACGACTATCAAAACAAGTACTTCACCAACGATGTGAGCTACGAGTGCCCGGCCAACTTGCCTGAAGAATTGTCCGGCGAGATCGCCAAGATGTGTGAACGCGCTTATCGCGTTTTGGAAGCTCGCGGTTGGAGCCGCATCGACGTGATGCTTCGTGATGACGGTCGCTTTGCTTTGTTGGAAATCAACACCTCTCCGGGTATGACCTCGCACTCTTTGGTGCCGTTGGCTGCCAAGAATGCCGGCATGAGCTACGGTGAATTGGTGATGGAAGTGGCATCCAATGCCGCTTTGGATAACAAGCGCTAATTTTGAAAGCTCGGATTGATGCAACGAAAGCAACTCGTTAACCGCGTTCTCATTTCCTTTGTGGTGCTTCTTTTGGGAGCAGCACTGTGGTTGAGTAGCTTTCCGCGCATGGTCTATTCGTGGTTTGAGATCGAACGAGTCGAGATCACGGGGGAGATCACCCGGATCTCGGCTTCGCAATTTAAGCGTGCCTTGGGCGATTCGACTCACGGGACGTTTTTCACGGTTGATGTCAATGCCGTTCGAGAGGCCGCTCGTCGAGCACCTTGGGTGAAAGACGCTCAAGTGCGTCGTGTTTGGCCCAATGCGCTATCGATCGAAATCGAACAGCACAAACCTTTGGCTTTGTGGGAAGACGGGCGATTGGTTTCTATTGAAGGCCATCTTTTTGCAGCCAATCCCGATGAAATCGACAATCCTTTGGCACTGCCCGAGTTTTTTGGGATGAGTAGCCAAGCCAAGGAAGTCACTCGCCGTTATAAACGCTTTACAAAGATGCTTGAGGCCGTAAAATTTGGTGCTCGCATTACAGAAATCAGCGTGACGGATCGTGACAGTTGGGCGATTGCCATTGCCGGAGACAATATTCCGCCGACACGTGTGGAATTGGGTGTCGAGCGCGAAGGGTGGACTTTGGAAGATCGTTTGGGTGTTGTGATTGTTCAGTACCCGGAAGTCGTCAAATTGATGAAGGGGCCGCCTTCCAGTATCGATGCCCGTTATGAGTGGGCCTTTACGGCTACGTTGCCTGAAAACCGTTTGAATAAGTTGCGAGCTCAAGAGGCCAAGCGCCAAGCCGCAGAAGAAGTCGCTAAACTCAATCGCCTATGAAAGACGAAAAGAACATTGTCGCTGCCGTCGATATCGGCACCAGCAAGATTCTTGCCGTTGTGGCTGAAATCAGCCGCGACGGGTCTTTTCGCGTCCTTGCTCAAGGGCGAGCAGAAAGCCGAGGCGTTGAAGGTGGTCGTATCGTTGATGTCGATGAAGCGGTAAAGCAGCTCAATGAGGCAATCAACGACTTGCAACGTTTCTACAAACAACCGCGTCTCCCGAATGTTTATGCCACGGTTGGCGGCAAGCATGTTCTCGGTCGCGACGGGACGGCTCAAAAACCGATTAAGGGTGATTCGGTCACCATCAAAGATATTCAAGTTGCTAAAGACTCTGCCATTGAGTCCTTAGGCATCAACGAAGGCGAGCATTACATCGCCAGCGAAATCAATTACTACTCCTACAACAACGAAGAAGAGCAATTCAATAGTCCTTTGGAGCAATCGAAGGCCTCTCGCGTGACAGTGCACGTGCACGCGGCCGTCGGCAATGCGCTTTGTGCGGACTTTTTGGTGAAAACCATTCGACGTAGCGGTTTGGATATTGTCCAAGGTTTGCCTCAAGGTTGGGCAAGCGCTTACGCGATTTTGACCGAAGAAGAGCGCCGTAACGGGGTCGTTGTTGTTGATGTCGGTGCCAGTACGACCGATATCGTGGTTTTCAAGGGCGGTACGCCTCGCTTTACGAAGACATTGCCGATCGGCGGGGATCACATTACCGAGCAGTTGGCCGGCTATATGCATTGCTCAATGCAAGAAGCCGAAAAACTTAAGCGTCGTTTGGATCTTCGTATGTTGCCCGAACTCGATGAAGTGTTGATTCCGGTGCCACGCAATGACGGAACGACGCAAAAGTATTCGTTGTTCGAACTCTCGGAAGTGGCTTTGGGACATGCTCGTGGGATGGTCGCTGAGGTTTGCAAAGCCCTCTTAGAGGCTCGTTGGTTTGTGATTGAAAACGGTTATCCGCGCAATGTGCTTTCCGGCGGTATTGTGGTAACCGGCGGCGGCAGTTTGCTTCAAGGTTTCGATCGCATTTTTGAGCAAGTTCCGGAGCCTTATCGTTACACGTTCAGTACTCGTCAGGGCCGTTCTCGTTATGAGGGTGATGCTTGCGTCGGTTTGACCTCTCCTAGTGGTAGTGCCGTGATGGGATTGGTTGCCTATGCTGCTTTGCGTTTCAAAGAAGGGGAAATGTCTTCGAACGACGCGAAGGTGCCGGTTGATACGTGGCAGGCACGTCTTAAACAACTCTTCAAAGAGTTTTTCGTAGGCGAATATTGACAGGCTAGTAAAACCGTCGGAAAGTTAGAAAAAACCAAGGGGAAAAGTGGGCAAATGCCCACTTTTTCCGTCATAATTAAGGGATTGAATCTAATAAGTTTAGGTGTCGGAAAAATGTCTTTTGAAATGGTCGATAACGAGCCTCGCGAAACCGTGATCAAAGTGGTCGGTGTCGGCGGTGGCGGTGGTAACGCTGTTGAGCACATGATTGAACGTGGTGCTCAAGGTATTCAATTTATTACGATTAATACCGATTACACGGCATTGGCACGCTCTCGTGCACACGCAACGCTCCAGATCGGTAAGACGGGTTTGGGCGCCGGCGCTCGTCCGGAAGTGGGTGAAGCTGCTGCGCTTGAATCCAAGGATCGTATTCGTGAGTTGCTCCAAGGCGCTCATTTGGTGTTTATCACGGCCGGTATGGGCGGTGGTACGGGTACGGGTGCTGCGCCGGTGGTGGCTCAGATTGCTCGTGAAATGGGTATTTTGACGGTGGCTGTGGTCACGAAGCCGTTCTTCTTCGAAGGTGCTTTGCGTATGCAACGTGCTGAAGAAGGTTTGGTTCGTTTGAAGCAAGCCGTCGATTCTCAAATCGTGATCTTGAATGACAAGCTCGAAGAAGAGTTGGGTGAAGATGCATCGATGAGCGAATGTTTCGCTGCTGCTGACGATGTGCTCTTTAAGGCTTGTGCCGGTATCACGGAAATCATTCAAACGCCGGGTTTGATCGGTGTTGACTTCGAAGACTTGCGCACGGTGATGAGTGAACGCGGTACGGCAATGATGGGTTCTGCCATCGCCAGCGGTCCGGATCGTGCTCGCATCGCAGCTGAAGAAGCCGTTGCTTGTCCGTTGTTGGAAGGCGTTACGTTGAACGGTGCTCGCGGCGTGTTGGTTTACATCACCGCTAGCGAAGAGTCCATGAAGATGAAGGAAACGAAGACCGTGATGAACATCATCACGAACTTCACGGCCAAGGGTGCTCAAGTCATCTACGGTTCTGCCTACGACGATAGCATGGGCGATTCGATGCGCGTGACGGTCGTGGCAACGGGTTTGGACGGTGGTCAAGATAAGGCTGTTCCGCCGCTCGAAAAGCCCGAAGCTAAGTCTCAAATCAACATTTGGTCCAATCCGATCGCTAGCAAGCCGGTTGCTCAGCCGGTTCAACAACCGGCTGCACAACCGCAACCGGTGATGCCGGCAACTCCGGTTTGGGATATGCCTGCGATGCCGCAACGTGTTGAACAACCGATGCAACAACCGGCAGTCGCTCCGGTTCAACAACCGGTGGCTTCGGTGGTCGAGCCCGTAGCTGCTCCGCGTGAAGAAGTGCGTCAGCAACCGACGATGGTCGCTCCGCAGCCCGTTGTTCAACCGCAACCGGCACCGATTGAAAAGAAGCCGGAACCGGCTGCTCAAACCGATTGGCCCAGCACGGGCGGTTGGTGGTCGATCCGACGCGATAACAAGTAATTGACATGCTTAAGCAACGTACGCTTAAAAAAGTCGTCACGACGGTTGGTATCGGTTTGCATTCCGGACGCAAAGTTCGCTTGACCTTGCGTCCGGCCAATCCCGATACAGGCCTTGTCTATTCACGGGTGGACATGGATCCGCCCGTTGTTATGAAGTCTGAAGCCACGCGCGTGAACGACACGCGTATGGCCACGACGCTCAACGAAGGCAATGTCAAGATTTCTACGATTGAGCACTTGATGAGTGCTTTGAGTGGTTTTGGCATCGATAACTGCTACGTTGACGTAGACGCTCCGGAAATCCCGATTATGGATGGTTCCGGTTCCAGTTTCGTTTTCTTGATCCAAGCGGCCGGCATTCTTGAACAAGATGCTCCGAAGCGTTTTGTTCGTGTCAAGCGCTCCGTGGAAGTTCGAGAAGGTGACAAGTGGGCACGTTTGGAACCGCATGAAGGTTTCAAGTTGGCATTCTCCATCGACTTCGGTCATCCTGCGATTGATGCGACGGCTCAATTTGTCGAAGTGGATTTAGCCAAGGAAACGTACATGAGCGCCGTGAGTCGTGCTCGTACCTTCGGTTTTGTTAACGACGTGGAAATGCTTCGTTCGATCGGTTTGGCTCAAGGCGGTACGCTTGAGAACGCCATCGTGATGGACGAGTTCCGTGTGCTCAATGCCGACGGCTTGCGCAGCGATGACGAATTCGTCAAGCATAAGATTCTCGACGCGATGGGTGACTTGTATGTTTTGGGTCATCCGTTGTTGGCAGCCTATAGTGCTCATAAGTCCGGTCACGCGTTGAACAACAAGCTTCTTCGCACGTTGCTTGACGATCCGACGGCTTGGGAATGGGCAACGTTTGAAGCCGATGCCAACGGGCCCGTTGACTTTGCTTTGGATCGCAGCACGACGATTTGATAATTCAAATGACGATTCGATTTTTTCAGCCTCGAGACATCGAGGCTGCTTCATTTTTAGCCTTTAATGCTTGGATGGCAGAAGATCTTCCGGGGCATCGCTCGGAGCTCGGCTGCTTTATCTATGGTTACATGGCTCGTTACTACTTTAGAAATCCGCAATACAGTCGCGTGGCTAGTGCTGACGGTCAGACGATCGATGCGTTCTTATTGGCTTATCGCCCCGGTGATGAGACCGATGCCGATGATTGGTTTGATGCCAATATCGGGCGTTTGAATGAGCAAGAGCGTCGGATTGCCTTGGAGTATCAAACTTACTTAAAAACGCAATCGAAGCGTTTGTCGTCGGTCGCCGAAGGGAACTATTTGGTTGCGGGACTATTCATTAGCTGTAAGAAGGGGGCGGGAGCACCTTTGATGCAAATGCTTTTGGAGCAGTGTAAGCAAGAGGGTTTTGATTCCCTCTACCTTTGGGCTGACTCCGCTTGTAACCACACGTACTACGAAAAGCGCGGATTTATCACGGTTGCACACCACGCCGATTGTGACTTTGTCGACGGACAAAAATTCGATATCTTCGTCTTTCGCAAAGACTTCTAATGCAAAAAAAATGCCGAGTTCAAACGAACTCGGCATTTTTGTTGGACCTTGTGCTTAAGCGTGATCCTTGTGATACGGATCTTCGTTGCCGGAGATGATTTCGGCGGCGTGACGAAGGCTCTTGGCTACACTCAAAGACAGAGCATTATCGTTCATGATCGAGGTCGCTACCGCATCCGTAATGAGCTTATTACGAATCAAGGAATCCAAGGAATTGGAAGAAATTGCGTCAAATTTGAGCTTATTCTTATCCAATTCGTTTTTGATCAATTGGACTTCTTCGGCGGTTTGAGCTTGCAATAAACGCTTAACCAAACGCAACATACGAAGCATGTTACGACGGATATGAGAGTATTCCGCCTTAACGTTCGGATCGGTAGAGAAGCCGTACTTAATCACGTTCGTGTTCAGTTGTTGCGTATCCTTCAATGCGGCAGCCATGAACAGATTGGCACGACGAACGTCCATGAATTCAGTGGCATGCTTATGTTCTTTTTCAACGCTACTGGCACGCACGGCAAAGTCGATGATGTCGGAATAAATACCCTTGAAGTGCTTGTGATAGAGCTCATTGAAATCTTCTTCAATCGGCTCATCACGTTGCGGGATGATCGTACTGGCGGCACTTAAAGAGTGCACGTCTTCAGGGCGGATGCAAATCATACGAGAGATGATGTCCATCGAGTTTTGCATCAAGCGACGCGTTTCTTGATTCAACGTCTTTAATGCCGAACCACTAAACTCGATGGCACTTTCGTTCAAGTATTTGGCATGCTCAACATCACCGTCTTTATTGCGATTGACGATATAACGGTTCAAAACCGTGCACATTTGCGAGATGAACGGCGTCAAAATGATCGTGGCGACCACGTTGAAGATCGTCATGAAGATAGCCAAACGGAAGACATAATCGTCAAGCGAAATGCCGATCATCGGGGCAATCCAGTCGGTTGCCATCGAATAGTATTTGATGAAGACGATGGCCAAAATTGCTGCAAAAATATTGAAAAAGACGTGTGTGGCAGCAATCTTTTTACCTTCGATATTGGAATTCAAAGAACCGATCACGGTCAACATCGTGCTACCGATGCTAGCCCCAATGGCGATACCGATGGAGTTTTCGTACGTGATTTGGTTCACCGTCAATGCGGCGATAGCCAACGTCAGTGTGGCGTGAGAAGACTGTGTGACGCAGGTGACAAGGAAGCCGACGGCTGTGTAAACCAAAAGGCCTTTAAAGCCGCTCATTTGGTATTGGCTGATGTCGATCGTGTCTTTGAAGTACACAAAGCCATCCTTCATCCAGGAAATACCCAAAAAGAGCAAACCCAACGACAAGAGGAACAAGCCCGCACCACGAACATTCTTCTGCTTGTTGAGGTAGAGGACAACGCCAAAAATGATGAAAGGCATGGCCAAAAGGGCGATTTGAGATTTCACGCCCAAATAACCCAAAATCCATGCACTACAGGCCGTGGATAAATTCACGCCGTAAATCATTGCCACGCCGGCCGACAAGCTGATGAGACCGGCACTCAAGAAGGAAATGGCAATGATGGTGACCAAGCCGCTCGATTGTAATAACGTACTTAACGTGAAACCGAACGTGAAAGACTTCCAATTCTTGCCGGCTACGCGATCGAGGAATTCATTCAAGAAACCGCCCGAAAGAATCTTGAAGCTGTCGCTCAAGAGCACCATGGCAAACAAGAACATACAGACACCGGTACAGATTGTCAGGAAGCCGGCGTTTTGCATCAAAAAGTACATCGCTCCGCAAGCAAAGATGACAGAGGAGAAAACGGTTACGAGGCGTTGAGTGCGCGTTTGAATGGCGGCCATTATTCTTCTTTTTTCTTTCTGGATCCAACCGACAAAGGAGATACTGCTGACGGGTACGATTGACGCCGTAAGGTCGGGGGAGTGATTAAAAATCTATCGTTAAATAAAACCTTGGAATTATAAGGTCTTCTTATTTCAAGTGGTGTAGCCTATAAGTGGAAAAAGCAGCGAAAACCGCTGCTTTTTCCTTCTAAATGCAAATTTCTTTGCTTAATCGTCGATTTCTTGACTCTTTGTAATAATGTCCGCAGCGTGACGCAAGTTCTTCGCGATGCTACGAGACAAGGCATTGTCGTTCATGATCGACGTTGCCATGGCATCCGTAATCAAACGATTACGAATCAAGGAGTCCAACGAGTTGGAAGAGATGGCGTCGAATTTGTTCTTGTTCTTATCGAGTTCGACCTTCAAACGAGCGATTTCTTCATCGTTCTTGGCGTTGCACATCGTTTGAATCAAACGAAGCATACGCAACAGGTTGCGACGAATATGAGAGTACTCGGCCTTCACGTATTCGTTGGTGGAGAAGCCGTACTTCGTCATGTTCACGTTGACTTGCTCAACGTCCTTCAAAGCGGCAGCCATGAAGAGGTTGGCGCGACGGATGTCCATGAACTGCGTCGTGTACTTGGCGTCCTTTTGAGCGGCACTGGCTCGGACGGCGTAGTCGATCACGTCAGAATAGATTGCCTTAAAGTGCTTTTGGTACAAATTCTGGAAATTTTCTTCCGGCATGTTGTTGCGTTGGGGGATGATCTTGCTGACAGACTCATCCGAATCAACGTCGCTCGGGTCGATGTAGATCATGCGACAGATGATATTGGACGTATTCTTCATCAAGCGCTTGGTTTCTTGATGCAACGTCTCAATGGCACTGTGACTAAATTCGATGGCCCCTTCGTTCAAGTACTTGGCGTGTTCGATTTCACCCGACTTGTCCTTGCTCTTCATAAAGCGGTTCAAGCAGTAGCACAATTGCTTGATCAACGGGAGCAACAACACCACGCCCGTCACATTGAAGAGCGTCGTAAAGATAGCGAGCTTATAGACGCTATCGTCCGGAGCAATGCCAAGAACCGGAGCAATCACATCGATGGCCCAGAGGTATTGATTGATAGCGACGATGGTGATAATGCCGCACAAGACCTTAAAGAAAACGTGCGTTGCGGCAATCTTCTTACCTTCGATATTGGCATTCAACGAGCTGATGCAGGTAATCACGGTACTACCGAGACTTGCACCGATGGAAATGCCGATGGAGTTCTCATAGCCGATTTGGCCCACGCTCAATGCAGCCACGGCCATCGTCAAGGTGGCGTGAGAAGACTGCGTGATGGCCGTAATGCCGAAACCGATGGCCGTATAAAGCAACAAGCCCTTCATGCCGGGCATGCCGTATTGGCTAATGTCGATCGTGCTCTTGAAGAATTCAAAACCGTCCTTCATCCAAGCCAAGCCCAAGAACAAAAGGCCGAGCGAGAGCAAGAACATACCGCAGCCCTTGGCGCGCTTATGACGGTTAAGGTAAAGAATCACGCCGAAAATGATAAACGGCATGGAATACATGGAGATCTTGGCCTTCAAGCCGAAGTAACCCACGATCCAAGTCGTCAAGGCGGTGGACAAATTCACACCGAGGATCATGGCCACACCGGCAGAAAGCGTGATCAAACCGGCCGACAAGAACGACACGGCAATGATCGAGACCAAACCGCTCGATTGCACCAACGTCGTTAAAGAGAAACCGAAGATGAAAGATTTCCAGTTCTTATCGGCGACCTTGTTGAGGAAAACGTCCAAAACGCCACTCGAAAGGATCTTGAAGCTTTCTTCAAGCAACACCATGGCGAAAAGGAAAAGGCACACGCCGGTACAGACGGTGAGCACGCCCGTGTTTTGCATCAAAAGATACAAAGCGAAACTGGCAAACGATACCGAAAGGAACATTCGCAAATACGATTGCGTACGGGTTTGAATGGCAGGCATTTTCTAGAACTTTCGTAAAACTAAACAGCACGCCTGAGAGCGCTTGAATCCAAGCTGGCGCAATTCATACAAACACAAAAGGCAAAAACGCGGAATTTTTGCCCAAACTGATGAATTATCTCAGGAATGTTGGCTCAGGGGTGTAACCGGAGCAATTAAAAGCGTTTATACGTTACATAGAAAGACGTAATAACGCATTAATTTTTCTTAGGGTTTGACGGCTCGAGAGAGTCTCTCGAGGGCGGCTTTAACATCGTCGTCTTTTGCCTTTTGGGCGGATTGCCAAAGGCTATCGCTCGCCTTTTGATCGCCGGTTCGAACGGCACCGATTGCGGGCGGATTTTGTTCGATCTCCGTTGGAGAGAACTTGCCGGCACGAATGGCGATGATCGGTAAATGACAACCTCCGACAAAAAGCGCTTGCTCTAAGGAAGGTTGGATCTGTTTGAGTTTTGAGGCCATGGTCGGCGTCACGGTATTAATGGTGATGCCGTTACGATCACAATCAATATGGGTTTGGTGACGGATGTCAAAGCGGATGCCTTTGCGACGGCAGGCAATGTGCAAGATATCGGCCACGCGTTTGGATGCCAAAACGCGTCCCAAAAGTGCATCGAGCGCTTGGGAGGCGAAGATGGATTCAATCGTTTGCGGGCCGTCGTGCATAACTAAACTCATTTAAGCTGTGCGAAGTATAAGAAATCAAGCTTCAAAAGGCGAACTCATCCTCAAAATTGGTGATGAAAACGCAAGTTTTGTTAAGAATGTTTGACCAATGCAAAAAAGCGTTTCCGTTCTGGGTGAAATTGACTATCCAAAAACAAAAAACCCTTGTTTTATATGCGATAATTCACAGCCATGGATAACACAAACGTTCTCCTAACGGGGGCGTTTGTCTTTTTTGCGCTGAAGGGACGCCTTTGGCAGATTGGATAAGTAGAACATGTTTGCTGAGTTTCTGACCAAGATTTTTGGTAGCCGTAATGACCGTTTGGTCAAACAATATCGTCGTCAATGCGACGCCATCAATAAGCTTGAGCCCGCTCTTCAAGCGTTGAGCGACGAAGAGCTCACCGCTAAGACCCAAGAATTCCGTGATCGTTTGGCCAAGGGTGAAACCCTTGAGCAATTGTTGCCCGAGGCTTTTGCCGTGGTTCGCGAAGCCAGTGTCCGTGTGTTGGGCATGCGTCACTTCGACGTGCAAATGATCGGCGGTATGGTGCTCAATAACGGCAAGATTGCTGAAATGCGCACCGGTGAAGGTAAGACCTTGACGGCAACGTTGGCCGTTTATTTGAATGCTTTGACGGGTAAGGGCGTGCACGTTGTGACGGTCAATGACTATTTGGCCAAGCGCGACGCCGAATGGATGGGCAAGCTTTACAACTTCTTGGGTATGACGGTCGGTACGATTTATAGCCAACAACCCAATGAAGAAAAGGTCCAAGCTTACGCAGCAGACATTACTTACGGTACGAATAACGAATTCGGTTTCGACTATTTGCGCGACAACATGGAATACGACTTGGCTGCTCGTCGCCAACGCGGTTTGAGCTTTGCCATCGTCGACGAAGTGGACTCCATCTTGATTGACGAAGCTCGTACGCCGTTGATTATTTCCGGTCCCGCTCAAGACAATACCGAACTCTATGCTCGTGTTAATGACATTCCGGGTATGTTGACCCGTCAAGCCAACGAGCAAGGTGAAGGTGACTATTGGGTCGATGAAAAGGCTCGTCAAGTTTATATCTCCGAAGCCGGCCACGAACACATCGAAGACATTTTGATGGAACGCGGTTTCATCGCTCCGGGTCAAAGCTTGTATCACCCGAGCAACATCATTTTGATGCACCACGTGCAAGCTTCTTTGCGCGCACACACGCTCTTTAACCGCGATGAACACTATGTCGTTCAAGGCGGTGAGATCGTGATCGTTGACGAATTCACGGGTCGTTTGATGCCGGGTCGTCGTTGGTCCGAAGGCTTGCACCAAGCCATCGAAGCCAAGGAAGGCGTGAAGATCAATCAAGAAAATCAAACGTTTGCATCCATCACGTTCCAAAACTACTTCCGTATGTATGAAAAGCTCTCCGGTATGACCGGTACGGCTGATACGGAAGCTTATGAATTCCAAGACATTTACGGTTTGGAAACGGTGGTGATCCCGACGCATCGTAAGATGATTCGTGATGACCAACAAGATAAGGTCTATCGTACGGTCGGCGAAAAGTATCGTGCGATCGTCGAAGACATCAAGGCTTGTAATGCTCGTCAACAACCGGTGTTGGTTGGTACGACCTCCATCGAAAACTCCGAAGAGTTGAGCCAAATGTTGACTCAAGCCGGTATCGCTCACAACGTGTTGAATGCTAAGCAACATGAACGCGAAGCTTTGATCGTTCTTGAAGCCGGTCGTCCGGGTGTGGTGACCATTGCTACGAACATGGCCGGTCGTGGTACCGACATCGTGTTGGGCGGCGGTATCTCCAAGCACATCGACGCCGTTCGCCAAGATGCTTCTTTGAGCGATGAAGAAAAGGAAACGAAGATTGCTGCCATGAAGGCTCAATGGGAAGAAGACCACGCTACGGTGTTGGCTGCCGGCGGTCTTCGCATCATCGGTAGCGAACGTCACGAATCCCGCCGCATCGACAATCAGTTGCGTGGTCGTGCCGGTCGTCAAGGTGACCCGGGTTCTTCTTGCTTCTACTTGTCCATGGAAGACCCGCTCTTGCGTATTTTCGGTGGCGATCGTATGCGCGCCATCGCTGACCGCTTGAAGCTTGAAGAAGGGGTGGCAATCGAATCCAACATGCTTTCTCGTATGATCGAAAGCGCTCAACGTAAGGTCGAAGGCCGAAACTACGATATTCGTAAGCAATTGCTCGAATTCGATGACGTGCAAAATGACCAACGTCGTGAAATTTATCGTTTGCGTAACGAAATCCTTGAAAGTACGGATGTCTCCGACATGATGGCTAACTTGCGTCATGGCTTCTTCACGGATCTTTTCCGCACGCATGTGCCGACCGATACGGTTGAAGAACAGTGGGATTTGGCCGCTTTGATGGCTTGCTTGAAGGGCGATTGGGGTATCGATCTCGACTTCCCGGCAATGCTTGAAAAGAGCAACGATGTCACCGATGACGATCTTTTGGCTGCTTTGTTGGCAGAAGCTGATCGCATCTACGCAGAAAAGGTTGAAAAGGCCGGTGCCGAAGCCATGTCCAACTTCGCTCAACAAGTGCTCTTGCAAGTGTTGGACCACGTTTGGCGCGGTCATATCACGGCTCTCGATGCATTGCGTCAAGGTATCTATTTGCGCGGTTACGCTCAAAAGCAACCGAAGCAAGAATACAAGCGCGAAGCATTTGCCATGTTTGAAACGTTGTTGGATGAAGTTCGTGACAACGTGATGCGTGTGATGATGACGGTCCAAATTCAAACGCGAGAAGAAATCGAAGCTCAACAAGCAGCTGAAGCCGCTGCTCAAGCTCCGGTGGTTCGCGACGATGAAGGTAAGGCTTTGTCTTTCTCCGGCATGAGCGAACACGGTGTAGACCTTGATAAGGTCAACTGGATGAGCGTGGGTCGTAACGATCTTTGCCCGTGTGGTTCCGGTAAGAAGTTTAAGAACTGCCACGGTCACATCGCTTAATCGGTCGGACGAACGATCGATCTGAAAAAGGCATTTGGGGTGAACGTTTTGACGATTCTCCAGATGCCTTTTCCTCTTGGTAGGTAAGGAATACGAAATGAGTGAAATCAAGCGTCCTGTCACGTTGGTGGCTTGCGGTATTTTGATGAAAGAAGACGGCGGTTTTTTGATGGGCTCTCGTCCTGAAGGCAAGCCTTATGCCGGTTATTGGGAGTTCCCGGGTGGCAAGCTCGAATTCGGTGAGTCCGTGCATCAAGCTTTAGCTCGTGAAATGCGTGAAGAGTTGGGGTTGATGGTCAAGGACTCTGCACCGTGGGTGACGTTAGAGCACGACTACCCGCACGCTTACGTGCGTCTGCATTTCGTTCGTTCTTGGGATTGGATGGGGGTTCCGCGTTGTTTGGAAGGTCAATCGGCCGGATTCTTCGATAAGGATCATTTGCCGGATTTGGTCTTGCCGACCGATGAACCCATTCGTCGCTTTATGCACTTGCCGCTTCACTGGTTGCGTTTGAGCGCTTCGCTCAGTGATTGGGAGAATCGATTGCGAGCGGCAGCCGGTCGTCATGCCGATGCATTGATGGTTGAAGGTGAGTGCGTGGCCGAATTGGCTGCGATTAAGCGACTTGCACTCGAATTGGGTATCAAGGAAGTTTGGGTGCATGCAAAGGCCGATGAAGCTCAACAACAAGTTGCAGACGGTGTTTTTGTGCACGCCGCTGAAGAATTGTCGCTTGTTAAGAATGCACGTTTGGCAGTGCCTGCCTTACCCGATCATTGGGCTGAATTTGAAAAGGCCGGCGCACTTTGGGCCTACTCTACGGGGGTTCAGGTCGGTTCGAGTGCTTGGCAAAAGTTATTCTTAGCCAACCCGATGCCGATTTATTTGTCGGGTGTCGTGCTCGATGATGAAAAGCCGTTGCGCCGACACGGGGCGCAAGGTTGGATCGAAACGATTTAACTGGTATTTGTATGCATGGGGCTCGATGTTGGAATCGAGCCCTTGTTTATTGTATTAGTTGATTTGGATGGAGGTAATGAGGTTACCGGCAAAAAGCATACACATGATCACAATCACGATGATGGAGATGACATTTAACCAGAAGCCTGCACGAATCATTTCACTAATACGGATACGTCCCGTGCCAAATACCATGGCGTTGGGCGGTGTGCCTACCGGCATCATGAAGGCACACGAAGCACCTAAGGTCGCGGCAATCAACATGGCTTCGGGGTGCATATTGAGCGATTGAGAAATCGCGGCAACCAACGGCATCATTGTGGCAGCCAAAGCCGTATTGGAGGTGAATTCCGACACGAAGGTCGTCAATGACGTGATACCGGTCAAAAGCACCCAGTCGGGTAAATTCACCAACGCCGTGGCTTGAGCGCCGAGCACTTGAGAGGCGCCGGTCGATTGAATCGCTGCCGACATGGACAAACCGCCGCCAAACAGCAATAAGACGTCCCAAGCAATCGCTTTCGAAGCACTGTCCCAATCCAAGGCGTGAATGCCGTTTTCTCGATCGATTGGGATGAGAAAGAGCAAGATGCCGGCAGCCATCGCAATGGTTTCATCTTTGAGCGCCTTAAAGGGGAAGGAGCCGTTGATTGATAAATCGCGAATCACAGGGCCCATCGTCCACGTTAAGGCCGTTAAAACAAAGACCGTCAAAACAATCTTTTCGCCTCGAGACATGGGGCCCAAGTTTTTGAGCTCTTCAGCAACCCATTCACGCCCGCCGGGAATCTCATCAATTTGGTCACGAAAGAGCACTTTAACCAGCATGACGTAGGTCAGTGCGGTGAGTACCGTTACGACCGGGACGGAGATCGTCATCCAATCCAAAAAATTGACCTGATCGCCGTAGGTTTGTTCCACGAAACGAGCAAAGATGCCGTTCGGAGGCGTGCCGATCAATGTGAGTACGCCACCCAAGCTGGCGCCATAGGCAACGGAGAGCAAAAGCGAGACGTGAAAGTTGTGCTCGTTTTTGTTGACGGGAGCCCCATTACGCGTCGTGCGAACGACATTGATGACGGCAATGGCAATCGGCAACATCATTGCGGCGGTCGCCGTGTTACTGACCCAAGCCGATAGGAACGCCGTAGCCAATAAGATGCCTAAGATGATTTGTTGAGGTTTCGTGCCGACGAGTCGAATTGTCAAAAGGGCGATTCGACGATCAAGTCCCCATCGAGCAATGGCTCCGGCAATTAAAAATCCGCCCAAGAACAGGAAAATCGTACCGCTAGCGTAGTGCTTTAACGTGTTGGCTGATGAGGCAATGCCAAACATCGGAAACAACACGATGGGTAAAAGTGCCGTGACGGCAATGGGTGCTGCTTCCGTGAACCACCAAATACCCATCCATAATACGATGGCAATACAGGCTCGGCCGGCATGTGAGAATTCGGCCACGCGGCCGTTCGTGTCGATGTACTGATCCGGAAGGAGGAAATAAAGCGCAAGAGCCAATACCGGTCCGAGGATCAGGGGAATCAGTTTCGTTTTGTTGTTAAGGGCACCAGTTTCGATGTACGAGTTAGGCATATTTCTGTCTCCTCTGAACATGGTGTCATTCGAACTTTCTTTCCCATTAACCGCAATAAAGGGGAAAATGGCTCGCATCGAGCTTAAAGAGCGTGAGTGTCTTAAGAATGGCGATGCGTTTCTTTGAGTGTATAGGGGAAACAAGTAGGAGTAAACCCCTAGTGTGAAAAAGTATAGAAAAAAGCCTGAGAGAGATTCTCAGGCTTAAGGATATTGTCGTAGAGATTAGTCTTTTTTGACT
The DNA here is from genome assembly GCA_017646335.1 of Burkholderiaceae bacterium. Classification (GTDB taxonomy): domain Bacteria; phylum Pseudomonadota; class Gammaproteobacteria; order Burkholderiales; family Burkholderiaceae_F; genus Aphodousia. Next base: position 1,062 of record JAGCMT010000097.1, on the reverse strand, counting down.
TCTTCCAAACGATTGAAAAAGTCTTTGGTCATCGCGTCGACCGGAGATTCACCCGTTTGATCGAATCCGCGTTCCTTGATGACGTAGCTGTCGCTAGCCCATTCGCCCAAATCGATCAACTTGCAACGTTCACAACAAAACGGGCGATAGGGATTTTTATCGGACCATTCCACCGGCTTCTTGCAGGTCGGACAATTGACAATCATGATCAAGCTCCCTTAGTGGCTTGGTTTTGTTTGGCTAACGTCAAATAGTAGTCATGGAGGCGACGTACTTGAGCCGTCAAATGATCAACGGTCGATTCATTCACAATGACTTCGTTGGCAATGGCTTTGCGGTCGTCTCGCAACACTTGCGTGTTGATGATGGCCATGGCTTGTTCTTCTGTCATGTCGGAGCGCTTCATTACGCGTTCGACTTGAGTCTTGACATCACAGTCGATGACAAGGATGCGGTCGCATTTGGATGCCCAAAACGGCGATTCAGCCAAAAGCGGTACGACCAAAACGACGTAAGGTGCATGGGCATACTGATCCAACGACATCATGGCAACGCGTTGAATCCAAGGGTGGATGATCGATTCGAGTTTTTCACGGGCAGGCGCATCGTGGAAAACCAATTCGCGCATTTTGGCGCGATCCATTGCGCCCGTGGCATCGATTAATTCATCACCGAAAGCTTCGCGAATATCGGCAATCGCCAAACCGCCCGGAGCCGTCAATGCATGGCTGATGACGTCCGTGTCAATCACGGGTACACCCAAAGAAGCAAATGCATTGCTTGCTTGCGTTTTGCCGGAACCGATACCGCCGGTGAGACCTACGATCCAAGTCATGGAATAAACCTTTTTTTGTTTTTCTGATTGTTAAGAGAGATTGGGTCAATTATAGGGGCAATGACCGCTAAGAGCGTTCAAGATGTGAAAAAAGGTCACTGTTTTCACAGTGACCTTTTTGAATTCCTGGTCGGGGCGAGAGGATTCGAACCTCCGACTCCTACGTCCCGAACGTAGTACTCTACCAGGCTGAGCTACGCCCCGACTCTTTTTCTTCGCTCTCAATT
>JAGCMT010000096.1 GCA_017646335.1 Burkholderiaceae bacterium | reverse complement strand
GGTCAGATCTGTACGACGAAATCCTACGCTCAAGGCAATATGCTCTTGAGCTCTTGCTTAGGCTTTTCGGCCATTCCTTTCTCGGCTGTGATCAGCTACTTCGTTTTCGGCGAAACGATCTCCGCCTCCGGTATGGTAGGGATGCTGTTGATCATCGTCGCCGGCATTTTCGGTACCATTTACACCAAGCGAACCGAGGCCAAAAATAAGGCACAAGCCGCACCCCAACCCTCGAGCGAAGCGACTGAGGAAAAAGCTTAATTCCCAACGATCGCCAATTTTCTTAATAGCCCTGATTTTTCAGGGCTTTTTCTATCCTCAAAAGCCTGATTTGTCGATCGAAAGCGGCTAAAATTAGAAGGTTATATTTGAGTCAATCAGAGGACTTTTACGATGTTGAGTGAACAAGATATCCAAGACTGTCGTTTGGAAACGATCCGCGACGTTATCCGTTATGCCATGACGCGTTTTGAAGAAGAGCAAATCTTCTTAGGTCACGGTTGTGCAGACTGCTATGAAGAAGCTTACTTTTTGGTGTTGCGCGCCTTAAAGCTCGACTTCAGTGACTTGGAACGCTTCTGGGATGCCCGCGTCACGAAGAAGGAATTGGCCCGTCTTTTGGAAATGATCGAACGTCGCGCCGTCGATAAGGTCCCCACCCCCTACCTCTTGAAGGAAGCCTGGTTGACCGATCATGTCTTTTACTGTGACGAACGTGTTTTGATTCCGCGCTCTTACATCGCCGAACTTTTACAAGATGCCTTTGATCCGTGGGTGGATGATCCCGAAGAGGTCACGAGCGTTTTGGATCTTTGCACGGGCTCGGCTTGTTTGGGTATTTTGGCCTCCGAAACCTTCCCCAACGCCAAGGTCGATTGTGCCGATATCAGCCCCGATGCTTTGGACGTTGCCGAAATCAATTTGGAAAACTACGGTCTCACCGACGAGATCGAATTGATCGAAACGGACCTCTTTAACAACCTTCAAGGTCGCAAGTACGACATCATCATCAGCAACCCGCCCTATGTGACGGAAGAAGCAATGGACAATTTGACCGATGAGTATAAGCACGAACCGGAACTCGCCTTGGGTGCCGGTGTCGACGGTTTGGACATCGTTCGTCGTATGTTGGCTGAAGCGAAGGATCACTTAAACGACGGCGGCCTTTTGATCGTTGAAGTGGGCGACGGTCGCGAAGCTTGCGAAGAAGCCTTCCCCGAATTGCCGTTTATTTGGTTGTCCACCGAAAATGAAGAAGACATGGTGTTCTTGCTTCGAAAGGAAGACCTTTAATTAAATGTTGCGACTTCAAGACGTTACATTGATGCGAGGCGTGCGAGTGCTCTATTCGCACGCGACCCTTTTGGCAACGCCGGGTGAACGCATCGGTTTGGTGGGCAATAACGGTTGCGGCAAGTCGAGTTTGATTGCTGCCATTTTGGGTGAAGCCCCGATCGAATCGGGCGATATCGTTGCGCCCGAAGCCAGTCATATCGGCCACGTCGCCCAAGACATCGATGCGGTCGATGCCGTCGCGATCGATTGGGTTTTGGAAGGTCACGCTCCCTTGATGGCCGCCCGCGCAGAACTGGCTTCAGCCTCGGATGATATGGCGTTAGCGCATGCACACGCAACGCTTGCCGAACTCAATGAAGGCGCCATCGTTGCGCAAGCCAAGATCATTTTAAACGGTCTTGGTTTTAGCGAACCGGATACGACCAAGCGCGTTAAAGACTTCTCAGGCGGCTGGCGTAACCGTTTGGCCTTAGCACGCGCTTTGATGTGTCCGGCCGAACTTTTGCTTTTGGACGAACCGACCAACCACTTGGACATGGACAGTGTCATTTGGTTGGAAGCGTGGCTGAAGCGTCAACAAGCCACCACCATCATCATTAGCCACGACCGTGAGTTTTTGGACCGTTGTGTCACGACCATTTGGTCCATCGAAGACGAAACGATCCGTCGCTATAGCGGCAATTACACGGCCTTTGAAGCGATGCGCATTGAACGCTTGCGTCAACAAGACGCAGCTGCCAAAGCTTATGAGCGAGAAAGCGCCCATTTGCAAAGCTTTATCGATCGCTTCCGTTATAAGGCAACGAAGGCTCGTCAAGCCCAGTCTCGTATCAAGATGCTTGAGCGCCTCCAAAGTGTGGAACCGGTGCGAGCCACGCGCGAATGGCGTTTTGAATTCTTAAAACCCGAACGCTTACCCGAACACTTGGTCGATGCCGAAGGCGTGCAATTGGGTTACGACGAGAAGGTCGTGTTGCGCGGTGTGAAGTTCTCGATCCGTGCCGGTGAACGCATCGGTGTCTTGGGCGTGAACGGCGCCGGTAAATCCACCTTGATCAAGGGGATCTGCGAGATGTTGCAGGCCCAAGCAGGGTCTTTCCATCGCGGTCAGGGCCTCATGATCGGCTACTTTGCCCAACATCAGCTCGATCAGTTGCGCCAAGACGAAACACCCTTGATGCACTTGCGTCGTAAGGCTCCGGAAGAACGCGAACAAGTCTTGCGTGACTTCTTGGGTAAATTTAAGTTCTCGGGTGACATGGCCACGAGCCCCGTCGGTCCCTTCTCGGGCGGCGAAAAGGCCCGTTTGGCCTTAGCGCTTTTGGCGTGGGATAAACCGAACCTCTTGGTGTTGGACGAACCGACCAACCACTTGGACATGCAAACGCGCGAAGCCTTGACGATGGCGCTTTCCGCATTTGACGGCTCCGTGTTGCTCGTCTCTCACGATCGCCATTTGTTGGGCGCAACGACGGAACGTCTGTGGCTTGTTCACGACGGCATGGTCGGTGAGTTTGACGGCGACCTCGATGATTACGCCAAGATCGTGTTGGAAACGCGTAAAGCCACGTTGGCGGAAAAGCCCAAGACGGCTGAAGCAGCTCCTTCTATTAATAAGAAAGAAGCTCGTCAGCAAGCCGCTCAAGAACGCCAACGAATCGCCGCTTTGAAAAAGCCCTTACAAAAGGAATTGACCAAGGTCGAAAAGGCCATGGATCCGATGAGTACGGAACTCAAAGCACTCGATGAGAAGCTTGCCGATGAGAACTTCTACAACGGCGAGCCCGAAGAGGTCGCCGCCACGTTGAAGCGTCGCGGTGAATTAGCCGCAGAATTGGAAGAGCTGGAAATGCGCTGGCTTGAGATTTCCGAAGAATTGGCCGCCATTGAATAATGGCAAAACGAAACGATTGATTAATTTTTGATTTGAAAGAAAGAAAATGAGTTCGTATTTTAAAGTACCCTCGATTCAACAACCGCAAAACCCG
>JAGCMT010000095.1 GCA_017646335.1 Burkholderiaceae bacterium | reverse complement strand
TTGGGAGGGGTTCTCGCCTTTCCGAACACGCTCACGCCACTCCTCGGCTTCTTTTCGGGCGTCAGCAAGCGCCATCGTCTTGAAGTTGCCAAGACAAATAAACGAACGCTGACCATCCTTCGCTTTGTAGCGATAAACGTAATATTTTTGTCCGTTAGGATTGATTTGGAGATACAGACCGGTGGCGCCACCGATCGCGGTCGTGCCGACCTTTTTGATGGACGCGACTTCTCGATAAGTCATCGTCTTAGTGATTTTTGGCATAATTTTTCCCGCAGTTTTGAATGCCTAAATGAACTTCTAAAAAGTTCTGCCATTCATTATGCCAATAAACTGCGGATTGTTCCGAACAGTTTCGAACTGCTTCGAATTTTGTTTGTAACAATATCTTTACAAAAAGCCTTTGATTACAGGCAACCGCAATCAATTACGAACAATTTTGAACAGTTTCGAACGGTCAAATTGGTCGCCCCGCCGTCAATGATAAACCCTTATTTATAAAGGATAGGCAAGACTGACAAATGCAATTCTGCCATATATTCTGCCATAAACAAGGGATTTTCCTAATACTACAGGGTGCCTTCCTTGATACACTTAATTAGAGCGACTGAGCGCCGCGAGCGCCTGATTGCCGAAGCCCAGGATTTTACTCCTGGGCTTCTTTTTTCCGCAGTTTTGTTATGCCATTACTTCATGAGCATCGGCATTGCCGGATTGACCGGCATAGGACCCATGCCCGGAGCGTAAGCAGGCCAACGATCATCGTAGTCGCCTCGATGTAAACGAGAGCGAGTGATTTGACGACGCGGGCGATCGTAATCATCCCAGTCTTCGTCATAGTCGAGATCCTCGTAGCGACGCATACGATTGCGTTGCATCATTGGATCCTTCTCGATGAACTCGACCGTGGATTGGAGGCGTTCGGCCGTGTCTTTATCGTAACGATTGCTCTTCTTGGCCTCCGTGAGTTGTTGATCGGCATAGGCGATCATGTATTCAGTCACACGATCGCGCAAGTCGCGAGATTGACGCGTGTTCATAGTTATCTCCTAAACAACATGACGGCGAGCGATTTCAAAGAACATATGAAAATCTTCTCGGTCCGCCGTGTAAATTCCGTAGAGGTTCACGCGACCTCCTACCTTTTCCAGTGCGTTAAAGACAGACGTCTTCATCATGTCCAAGTCAATGCAGCCATCCTCCTCGACAACGGTCAATAAGCGACCACCGGGGAGGAGATTGTTGACAATGGCCATTGATGCCCGCTCGAGATACGGTTCGGAGCAAAAGCCTAAGAACTGCACCCACACCGAAGGAACCTTCGGAAGTAAGTAAGTCATTACAAACTCTTTTGCCACTACCGGCATTTTTTCAGCAGAAAGTCGCATGGAGACCTCCTATTAAGTAACCGTTGCCGTGACGGGTTGCGTAGCCGGAGCCGTGCCTGTCGGAGCGACCCAGGAGTTGTAAGCCGGCATGACCTCCGGACAAATCGCCGTGCGCGGGATGACCGTATGGGTAATTTGGCTTACCGTATTGGCCAAACAGTTCACGGTGCCATTCAAGGCCGTCAAGCCTGCATTCATCGTGCAGCAGCATTGGTTAATTTGGTTCGTAAATTCAGAGCGAATCAATTGCTCACGCAATTGGCTCGTTTCACGAATGCAACGGATTTGCTCTTCCATTCGTGCTTCACGGACTTGCGAAGCAGAAATTTCTTGAGCCATCGGAGAGATGTATTTGTCGGTCAATCGGTCAGAGACGGCGTTGATTTCGTTGCGAAGCGCAGAATAAACATCAGCGATCTTCACATCGGAATTCTTTTCAGCTTTCAACTGACCGATTTCAGACATAAGAGCGGAGATCTTTTCGGACTGGCGATCGTGGCCGACAATGAACGTCGCGTCTCGGGCATTGTCACAACAACCGTTGTTCCAAGTGCCAGGACAGAAGCCATAGCCATTAAAGCCACCAAAGCCTCCGAAACCACCGCGGTTGAAAATGCCGCCGGTACCATTAAGACCGAAGAGTTGATTGAAAAGTGCGATTGCACCGGGGACGGCTGCCAGGGTCAAAGCGCCCGTGGAAAAGCCCTTGAAGCTATCAGAAAAGTCACCCATGATGGATTCCTCATCAGGGAACTCGATTGGTTCTGCTTTTTTGAGCTCGGTTGGCTCTGAGATGTGGGCTCACTGGCCCTTGAGAAGAGGCGGCTTATTCAGCCTTGCTTGAATTAGGGTTATCCCTATCTTCAGATTGAATTATACAAGTTTTAATCGAATGAGCAAGCTCAATTCGAGTTTTTTGACCACATTTACATTTTATTGTCACGACACCATGAGCGGAGGGGTCAATCATGACATCAAAGAGGCGACGATTGCAGTAAATGCAACGTACAGGGATGTTTGTTTCTTTCATTTTGGACCCTTTGCCGGGCAAAGCCCGGCACAGGTTATTTAGCGCTTTCGCTCGGCTTCAAGATGGCCGAGAGCTCGCGCTGCAACGTTTTCAAGGCCGACCGCAGCTCGTAAAGCTCGGTCTCGCTCGTCACAGGCGGATTCCACACTTTTACTGGCTCGCAGCTTGGCTTCGAGCTCGAGCACCCGCTTGTCACGATCACTGAGCAAAGACTCAAAATGAGCAAGCTTTTCTTTTTGTAAGGCGGCATTACTATCTCCAACAGTTTTTTGAACTAAGCTAGCGTTCTTTTGCGCTTCTGCCGCCCAGAATCGAGTCGAGTCGTTGTAGCCTTTTTTATAAAGACCCCACCCGCCCAAGGTCAGCAAAGCAATGACCGCCGCGACGGCGATCGAGATTATTTTGATGTTCATTGTCATAAGGCTTTAGTGATCCTTCATGCACATCAAGAATTCTTTTTCTCGACGATTCTCAAGGCCCTTCACGTTCCTCCCCTTAACGTAAACCCAACGTTTTAACTCTTCGCAGGCTCCGTCATAGTCACCATCGTTTAACTTTCGAACTAGAGTTGATGAGCAAAAAGCTCGGCCACCAATGCTGTAAGTAAACGAAATAAGGGCGTCATACTCACTTTGATGCAACGGCACCTTGACACAATCCTCGACCGTTTTCTCTGCGCTCCCAACATCGTCAAGAGCGCGAGAAACGGCCGTAACAGGATCTATCGTGTCGCCCATCTTGACCCCCGAGGTCGTGCCGAAGCCGACCGTCGGAACATCCCCTTTAACCGGAATGATTGCGGTCGGCGAATAGCCCTCATAACCCAACAAGCCAACGAACCCGGATGCGCTAAGCGTTAGCGCTGCGATCAGCTTGCGCTTCATTGCTAGCGACCTTGGCCTTCGCCACTGCTCGAGCCAAATCAGAGTTGTCTTGTTTTCGATGGACCTCAAGAACGGACTTTGTGCCTTTCGCAAGACTCCAAAGGTATCGAACTGACTCGCCCACTTTCGGGATACAAGACAGAATCATGGCAATTAGATACCCACAAGTTAAAACGGATACCCAAGTCTCAATTGGATATCCGTAAATCGTAAGGCCCGACACTGCAAGCCCGGGACACGCATGGGCCGCTCCTGAAACGCGTGACGCGCTAACG
>JAGCMT010000094.1 GCA_017646335.1 Burkholderiaceae bacterium | reverse complement strand
TCATGAGTGCCGACTCAGAATAGAAAGCGCTTTTGGGTCACGGTGAGGCTCATGAGGGAAATGAGCCTTTTCTTTTTGGTGTGTCGGAAATCGTCTTTTGGCTCAAGGAATTAAGTAAAAGTCAAGACGGTAATAGCTCATTTTAAGCGTCGAGAATGCTTACTTTTTGACATCGCCACTAAGTGCTCGACGCATAAGGAACTTTTTGAGAAAAGGCTTCAGTAATCCACAGAAGCTGTGGATTACTCATGCGTGTTCACACTATGCGTGCCGTGCATAATGGAGCAAGAAAAAACGAAGGCCTGAGAAATTTCTCAAGCCTTCTGAGTTTTAGCGATGCTCGGCGATCACTTCACCGATGCGCTCGAGCGCCGTTTGGATCGTTTGACGGTTCGGGCCGTAAGAGAAACGTACCCAGTGACGGTACGGTTCGTCAGTCGGGCGAGCGCGGTAGGGGCGCACGTCAAAGAAGTGACCCGGCACCGTGATGACCTTCTTCTTTAAGCATTCGTGGAAGAAGACGTCGGCGTCCGATAAGTTGCCCGGTAAGTCGGCGATGTTGGCCCACACGTAGAACGTGCCCAACGGGGGATGGCTCGCGGTCTTGATACCCAACTTGGCCAACCCTTCGATCATCATTTGACGCTTGACGGCAAATTCGTGGCGAGTGGCCAAGAGTTCGGCTTCGGCGTGACCCGGCGCCAAGGCTTGAATCGCAGCGCGTTGCACCATGGTGGCGGGACCGCCGTCGACGGCGCTGGCGGCACGGTTGATCATTTCGATCAAATACTTCGGGCCGATCGCCCAGCCGGCGCGCCAACCCGGGTAACGGAAGCCCTTGGTGAGGCCGTCAAAAACGAGCACGGGATCGCGATCGACGTCTTCCACGTACGGCAAGGCCGAGATCGGATCTTTGGCCGGGGTGCCGTCTTCATTAAAAGAGAACGTGGCGTAGAACTCATCGACGCCCATCAAACAGTTGGCACGACGAGCGGCATCCACGTAACGCGCCATCGATTCGCCTTGGATCGCTTGACCGGTGGGGTTACAAGGATTGGAGAAAATGAAAGCGTCGGGTCGAACTTGGTGCATGAACTCCACGAACTTGTCATCGGGGATCGTAAAGCCGTCTTTTTCTTCGGCACGGATCTCGATCAATTCGCAGGAGCGACGAAGCGGATAGAGGTAGTCTTCGTAAGCCGTATAGTCGGGGTTTTTGTACGCGATGCGCGTGCCGTCATTGAAGATGTTGAATAAGCGCGTTAAGGCCAAGCGACCGCCTGCGGCAAAACTCACGTTTTCTGCCGAATACTGACTCATGCCACGACGGTAGGTGCGATTGACCCAATCGGCGATGGCTTCACGAACTTCCATCGTGCCGCCGATCGGACCGTAGGCCGCATCAAAAGGATCCATCTCGACGTGCGTGATGCGCTCGGGAGCACCGGGTAAGTCGCCCACTTCCGGTTGACCTTGACCGACGTTGCACCAATCGGGGTGACCGTTGTAGAAGCCCAACTTCGAGGCTTCGGCCACGGTCCAAATCACCCCCATGTAGGGGACGTAGCGGACCATCGGAAAATCAGGGTTCGTGTCGTGCATGATGCTCTCCCAAAGTCAGACAAAGACACTTTAGCGCGTTTGTTGAATTTCCGTTTGGACTTTCATCAAAAGGAGCCCGTGATCCCAAAGTGCTTTTGTAACAAAACATACGAAAAAGTCCTTTTCGCGTGAATGAGTTAGTTGAGGGGGACTAGGCAAGAGGCTCATTTTTTGGGTTTGAGTGTCGCTTTTTTAAGAAAGCTCCTAAGTGCTTGTCGCATCGGGAAGTTTTAATCGAAAAGCGACTCTTGTCCACAGAATGTGTGGATAACTTTTTTGGAAATTCCGGCGGGCACAAAAAAGCCGGCGATTTTTCTTTCGCCGGCTGTGGGTAACCTCTTGATAGAAAATAGCGTCAAACCCGTCATTTTAATGGCGGGAAGGATAGCGAAAAGTTTTTAAAAATGTTAGCATTGGCTCATTATGAGAGCTAGTGCAGATACTTTTATTGTTGAACTTCCTTTGGTTACGGGCGACAAAGAACGAAGAATCTTGTCGAAGACGTTCTCGTTTGCTCGTACGCTCTACAACGCTACGCTCTCTCAGGCTCTTGGTCGTCTTCAACGCATGCGTGAAGATGTTCGTTGGCGAGAAGCTCGCGAGATGCACAAAGGGTCTGAACGAAACCAAATCTTTCGAAAACTCCACAAAGAATACGACTTGACCGAGAACGGATTGCGTACGTTGGCTAACCGTCATCGTGTCGCTTCCGGTCGGAATTGTCTTGGCGCTCATGAAGCTCAAAACATTGGTAAGACCGTCTATCGTGCACTTGAACGCTACCTTTTCAAAAAGGGTGGGAAACCTCGTTTCAAATCGTATCGTCGAGGACTTCAT
>JAGCMT010000093.1 GCA_017646335.1 Burkholderiaceae bacterium | reverse complement strand
CTCAAACCTTGGAGGTGGAGCTCCCCTATTTGGTCTTTGGGATCGGCGATGACGGTCTGCCGACTTTTACCGAAGACTCGACGCTGGAAGCGATCGGTTTGAGGCGCATTCGCAAAGCCCATCGAACGTTGATCGTAGAGGCCATCGGGCAAGAAAACTGGAAGGACTCGATCGTCGCGGCTTATGAATACCTCACCGATCGGCTCTACGTCTTAAAAAGTGTCGACGAGGAAGGATGCCCGAAACGATTGGCGCTTCTCATTCACGAAGACCGCATTGTGGGCACGGCGCTCGCTCGAAAGGTGTCGATCATGGAACTCAAGGACACGAGTGAAAGTGAGACCATGATCGGTCGAGTTTTAAACCCCTACGCGGTCTTGAGTCGAACGAACGATCGCTTCACGCCGGACGCGATGGAGCGAGCTCGAGAGTTACAAGACGCCGTCGATGAGGAGATCGTGATCGTCACGGCGCTATTCATTGAGCCCTCGATGCGAGAGCACGGCTTTGCCCGAATGTTATTGAGCGCACTGCGCACCCCTCACGCCTCCACGTCGATTTGGGTGTCGCTTAAACCCCAAGAGATGCTCACGACCACAATGGGCTCGACGAAACCGACCGTAGCGGCCTACCCCGGGCAGATGCTTTTGAATGCCTCGATTGCGGAGCGCTTGGGACTGAAAGTCGATGAGTTGCCTGAAGACGTGATGGTCAAAGATCAAGCGGAAGCCGCCCCGATACCGAGCCCCGTGTGGGCCTATGCCTTAAGTCCCACGTTGGGAGCACTGACGGCCGACGACGGATTCGTACAAGAAATGGCTTTGATGCAAATTCGATTTGCCAAATGCGAAGCCAGGATGAAAGAACAAAAGAAAGGACTCAAAAATGGAAATGAATGAAAAAGACGATGTGTTCAATGAAGAAACCGGCGACATGGAAAAACGTGCCATGAACGAAATGGACGATTTGGTCAATCTTTTCCGCGGTCGTGCAACCAAAAGCCGACTCATGCAGCGAGAGCACGATCGCATGATGCACATGGTCCGCAATCAAGAAGAAAAGATCCAAGTGCTACAAATGCGCCAAGAGCACGTAAACGACCTCTTAACGCAATTGCAAGAAAAGCTCGAACACGCTCCTACGGACGAACATCGCTTCGTCTTGAAGGACCAATGTGCCGCTTTGATGAAGGAATTGCGTCACCTCCAAAACGCGCTCGAGCGCAATCAAATGATGCTCGCCAAATTCAAAAACGAAGCCCAAGCACGGGAACTCGAAATCCAATCGATGCAACAAAGTCAACGACGTACCCGTGAAAAGGCCGAAGCCTTAAACGAGAAGTTGCCGATCGAAGCCGAAGAGATGGAGAGCCACGACTTTATCCGTCGAGAAGTGTTAAATGCACTCAAGGCCAAGCTTCGTGATCTTGATACGGAAACGCTCAAGAAAATCTTGCAGATGATCGACGGCGATAAAATGGAAGACGCTTTTGCTCAGAAAGACGCCTTGGTGGCGATCGAACCCAAGATTCGATTGATTCGAGAAAGTAACCTTTATTCGATGTTGACAGACCCGAATAAAGAACGGATTGACGTGATGATCCAAGACTATGTCAACCGTATCCGCGGTTGCCACGATGCGCAATTACTCAAGCACTTCGTGAACGATTTCGAAAAGATCGCCTTTTCGCGAATCTTCCGAAAAATGGCTGAGTGTATTCAATAATTCGGTTCCATAAAAGACAAGGGAGTTCCGGCAATGGAACTCCCCTTTTTTAGTCCGAAAGGTTTGGGTTAGAAAACGTAACGAGCACCGATGTTGTATTGGTACGGCGTCTTCATCTTCGAGCCCTTAGCCGTTTGGAATTCACCGTAGACAGCCCAACCGTTACCGAAGTTGTAGGTCCCGCCAACAGCGAATTCACCCCACGTACCGCCCAAGTCTTCCTTCATGGCAGCGTTACCGTTACTCATCGAGATCACGGTTTCGCCCAACCAGTCATGTGCAACAGAGGCCTTCACGTAAGCGCTACCGCTCTTAAACGTTGTACCGAGTGCAACACCCAAGCGACCGACCAAGCTTTCCGTAGCTTCTTGCGTAGCCTTCACGTCACCGGAATACGTG
>JAGCMT010000092.1 GCA_017646335.1 Burkholderiaceae bacterium | reverse complement strand
GTTGCCGTGCCACTTCAAGGCCTTCGTGGACGTCACGATCACGATGGCGGCCGGGTTGAGACCAGCCATACGGCACTTGATGTTGATGAACTTTTCTGCGCCCAAGTCGCTACCGAAACCGGCTTCGGTGATAGCCCAGTCGCCCAAAGAGAGAGCGGCCTTCGTGGCCATCACGGAGTTACAACCGTGAGCGATGTTAGCAAACGGGCCGCCGTGAACGAATGCGAGGTTACCTTCCAACGTTTGAACGAGGTTCGGCTTGATGGCTTCAAGCAAGAGAGCCATCAAAGCGCCCGTGGCACCGAGTTCCTTACACGTGTAAGCGGAACCGTCACGCTTGATGCCGACCACGAGAGCGTCGATACGGCGGCGGAGATCTTCTTGGTCGCTTGCCAAGCAGAGCACTGCCATCAATTCGCTAGCAACCGTGATGTCAAAACCCGTTTCCGTCGGGATGCCGTTAGCCGGGCCACCGAGACCGGAGACGATGTTACGGAGCATGCGGTCGTTGAGGTCAACGACGCGGCGCCAAATGACTTGCTTCAAATCGACTTGACCTTGATGACGAGCGTTGTCGATCATGGCAGCCAACAAGTTGTTAGCGGCAGAGATAGCGTGGAAGTCACCCGTGAAGTGCAAGTTGATGGCTTCCATCGGGAGCACTTGAGAGTAACCGCCGCCGGCTGCGCCGCCCTTCATACCGAAGCACGGGCCAAGAGACGGTTCGCGCAATGCGACAACGGCGCTTTCGCCCAATTGCTTGAGACCTTGCGTCAAAGCGATGGAGGTGGTGGTCTTACCGGAACCGGCAGGCATACCGCTCGTTGCCGTCACCAAGATGAGCTTGCCCTTGGGTTGGCGATGAGCAGCCAATTGCACCTTGGCCTTGTCGCGACCGTACGGTTCGAACTCTTCGTCGGACAAACCGGCTTCGTGAGCCAAATCGTCGATGCGCTTGAGCTTCGCGGCCTGTGCAATTTCGATATCAGATAACATGGGAGTATCTCCAAAAAACAAAAGACAAAAAATAGGAAATCTTTCGCGACCGATCACGTTGGAAAATCACAATATTCCAACTTAGGAGAACAAAGACGGATCGGTCATAAGCCATTGGGAACGAAAAAAGTCTGCACTCGAATCCCAAAAGTCGATCAATTAAGTATGCCTGAAAAAAAGGAAAAATACGCCTTCGCAACGAGTCGAAAGGATAGTTATTACTCTATTAGTAGACATTTCGCTGAGTAAGCCCGTTTTCGTGGGTAAAAATGGGAAAAAGGTTCTCCATTTCTTTCGAATAAGTTTGTTGTTCACGCGTTGTATGAATTGACTTTATTATTCCGCTTTGGAATAGTTTGTTGACAAGGGTACTCATAGAACGGGGTCGTTAACACATCAAAAAGTTAAAATGACTGCGTTCAAATTTTGTTCGAATTTTTTTTCGGAGGGAACTCTCATGTGGGATCTTTTGCTTAAAGGTGCAACGGTCGTTGATCCGTTGAATCGTCTTGAAGGTGTTTATGACGTCGCTATCGAAGGCGGCAAGATTGCTGAAGTCGGTAAGGATTTGCCGGCTTGTTCCGCTAAGGTCGTTGAAGACTATACGGGCAAGATCTTGCAACCGGGTATCATCGACAGCCACGTTCACTTGGGTGAAATTTGGGGTTCTCCGTACGGCTTTAAGATGTTGGCTATGTGCGGCGTGACGACGGCTTTGGATATGGCCGGTCCGTTGGACAACGTTTTGGGTAACATCCCGACGTATGGTGCCGGTATCAATACGGCTATTCTTCAATTTGCATCGCCTCCGTTCACGTTTAAGACCAACGAGCCGACCAAGCAAGAAATGGAAGAGTTGATCGACAAGTCCATGGACGACGGCGCTCTCGGTGTGAAGTTGTTGGGCGGTCACTATCCGCTCAAACCCGATGTGTCTTCTCTCTTGATTAAGACCGCTCTTGAACGCTCCGCTTACATTGCATGGCACGCCGGTACGAGCGAACACGGTTCCAACATCGAAGGTATGCGTGAAGCCGTTGAAATGAGTAAGGGCAACTTCTTGCACTTGGCTCACATCAATGCTTATTGCCGCGGTGCTATTCGTCCGGAAGCTGTTGAAACGCAAGAAGCCATCGACATGCTCTTGGCCAATCCGCATATCCATTGCGAAAGCTATGTCTCTCCGCGCAACGGTACGCGTTTGACGTGTGCTGAAGACGGTAAGATCCAATCCAAGGTGACGGGTAACTGCTTGCGTCGCTTCGGCTTCTCCGAAGACCGCGACGGTGTTCGCGCCGCTCTCTTGGCCAATAAGGCATTCGTCGTTTATGACGCTGGTGGTTACTCTGACTTGGCTACGGGCGAAGTCGGTTTGAAGATGTGGGAAGAAGCTAACTCTGACGTTGGCGGTTCCTTCAACGTCAATCCGCCGGTGCCGCGTATTTGGTTGGCTGAAGCCAAGCGTCCGGACGGCAGCTTCGTCGTCGACGCCTTGTCTACGGACGGTGGTTGCATCCCGCGTAACGTGTTGTTGAGCCAAGGTCTCTCGCTCGTGAAGTTGGGCGTTTTGACGTTGCCTGAATACGTTGCTAAGACGAGCTTGAACGCCGCTCGTATGCTCCGCTTGGACAACAAGGGTCACTTGACCCCGGGTGCTGATGCTGACATCACGATCTATGACTTCGAAACGCAAACGCCGGTCGCTTCCTTCGTGATGGGTCAACCCGTCTTGAAGAACGGTGAAGTCGTCGGTAAGGGCGGTACGGTCATCTGTACGGAACGTGGCGAAAAGGCCATCCGCGAACGCGGTTTGGGTTGCATCGTCGTTGATCCGGCTAAGAAGGTCGAACGCTTTATCGTCTAATCGTTAGCGCTAAATGACTCGATCCCCGGTTTTGAAAAAAATCGGGGATCAATTTTTTTTCTTCAAACCTCTTGCAATTTATTTTTTTGCCCCATATAATGCGTACTTCCTTTCGGGGGTATAGCTCAGTTGGTAGAGCACTTGCATGGCATGCAAGGGGTCAGCGGTTCGAACCCGCTTACCTCCACCAAAAAACGAATTGTTCCAGGGTCCCCATCGTCTAGAGGCCTAGGACACAACCCTTTCACGGTTGGTACCGGGGTTCGAATCCCCGTGGGGACGCCACAAAAAATTGCAACCTATAAGGTTGCTATTTTTTTGTCTACAGGTCCCATTTCTTCACCATGACCTTTACGCTCACCGAGTCGCTTTCGGCGCTCTTTGTTTCGGCTTTTGTTGCTTCGACGGTTTTTCCCGGCGGCAGTGAGGTCGTTTTGGTGGGTGTCCTTCATCAATTTCCCGAAAGCTTCAACACGATTCTGCTCGTTGCCACCTTCGGTAATACGTTGGGTTCGATGACGTCTTATGTTTTAGGTCGTCTTTTCCCGAATAAAGTGGAAATGAAGGCTTTGGCTCAAGTTCAAAAATACGGTACTGTGGCGCTCATTATGGCTTGGGTTCCGCTGATCGGTGATGCCTTGCCGATTGCTGCCGGTTGGTTGCGTCTGTCTTGGTGGAAAACCCTTTTTTGGATCGCGCTCGGGAAGTTTCTCCGTTATGCGGCGATCGCTTACGGTTTTGCACAAATTTTCTAACGAATCAGTGACTAATGAGAGGAAAGACGAGCGTCTTTCCTTTATTATTTGAAGGTTAAAGTGATGGCTTTTATTGAGTTTTCCCGGCCATCCAAAGGAACTGATTACATGCGAATTTTGATCTCCAATGACGACGGTTACGCAGCACCGGGTATTAAAGCGTTGGCGCAAGCCATGAAGCGCTTCGGTGAAGTAACGATCGTTGCGCCCGAATTCAATCAAAGCGGCGCCTCTAACTCCCTGACGCTCACGCGCCCCCTCCTGGTCAACAAAATCGAAGACGGTGTTTTCTCCGTGTCCGGTACCCCGAGTGATTCCGTTCATTTGGCATTGACCGGTTTGTTGGATGAAAAGCCCGATTTGGTTGTCTCCGGCATCAATTGCGGTCAAAACATGGGTGAAGACACCTTGTATTCCGGTACGGTTGCTGCCGCCATGGAAGGGTATTTCATGGGGATCGATTCGATTGCTTTTAGCCAAACGCATC
>JAGCMT010000091.1 GCA_017646335.1 Burkholderiaceae bacterium | reverse complement strand
GTCACCCATAGATTGGATGAAATCCTTCCCCGCGATCGCTTTGAATCGACCGCTGACTCGACCCTTGATGCCGGCATCAAAGCTCGCAGACAAACCTTGCGTTCGAGCGAAGCTTCTCAAAACCGTTTTCACATCGTGACCATCGGCGAAATACGAGAACGGCTCGGTGAAATCATGAGCCATCGCCACCAACGGGCCCATCAGCAACGTTGCAATGACTGTTTTTAATCGAGATGCTTTCAAAATTTTCGCCTTAAAAAGTCAACTCTCCCGGAAACCAACCGGAAGACATGGAAAATCCAGAAGAGGCGATCGAAGCGGTTTCTCCACGGAGATTTTGCTTCCACCAAGCCTGATCATTTAAAAATTCTTGCGCATGAGCGACGACTTGTCGCTCCGAAACCGCAGGCAGATACACGCTCCGATGCAGCTCCAAACGACCGTCGTGCAGAGACAACACCGATGCTCGCGTTTTCACGGTCGCAGCAATCAACTGGCCGATGCGAGTGAGTTCATCGTCTCGAGCCACGGTGTTTTCATCATTCAAAGAACCGAGATCGGCACTAAAAATGCACGTGCGGCCGTCGGGACTTTGAATATTCAAATCCAAACCGTCCTCCAAGAAATAGTGATACACACCGTCCACATCGGCAACGGCCTCTCGCCATTGAGCGGCTTGAGCGATCATCGATACAACCGTTGCAACATCCAAAGCCATAGTATCGTGCCTTCTTTATAAGTATTTGATATTCATTATATCAACCGTTCTTTTCACCCCTCATCGAACTGAGCGGGCTCAAGGCGGTCAAACCATTTACTGCCCGTCTCAA
Source organism: Burkholderiaceae bacterium (assembly GCA_017646335.1). Taxonomy (GTDB): domain Bacteria; phylum Pseudomonadota; class Gammaproteobacteria; order Burkholderiales; family Burkholderiaceae_F; genus Aphodousia. The sequence goes on along the minus strand of JAGCMT010000091.1, from coordinate 1,101 downwards.
AGATGGATTCGAGCCACAGGCTGAACGGAAATTTCCGGCGTTACTTCTTGATAAGCCATCACCGACAATTCGTAGAACTTCGGCTCGATCAAGCGTCGTACGTAACGACGAATATCCATGCTAACCATCAAGACCGGTTTTTGCGTGCTATGACGATACTTACCGGCCGCATCGCCCACCGCATTCAAGATACGTTGAGACGTTTGCGGATCCAACGACAAGAACGCACCGGCCGATGTTTGACGGATAGCCTTGCGAACGGTTTCTTCCACCGTGGGCTCCATCAAAATCATAGGCAACATATTTTGACCCTTCGAGTACATGTAGCTGATTTGACGCTTCAATGCACCGCGCACGTACTCGGTCAACATCACGGCATCCTTTTCCTTCGGTGCCCAGTCAATCAAGGCTTGCAAAATTGTACGCAAGTCACGAATCGACACTTGTTCTTGAACAAGACGTTGGAAAATGTCCGAAATACGTTGGATGGGCAACAAACGCGTGGCTTCGCGAACCAAGTCCGGTGCACGCTCTTCCATTCGATCGAGCAAGAACTTCGTTTCTTGCATCCCGATGAAGCTCGAAGCATGACGTGTGAGCAACAATGAAAGGTGATAAGCCAAAATACGCGAATGTTCCATGCAAACGATGCCGGCTTTAGCCAACTTCGCTTGGTCTTCCTTCGGCACCCAAAGCGATTCAACGCCGGGCAAGAAGGCATCACCTTCAATGTAAGAAATACCCAACAAATCCAAGTTCGAGCGCTTTTCGCGAACGATCACATGATCCTTCAACAATTGACCCGTTGCCAACGGAATTTCATTGAGATTCAACACGTAGGCAAAGCTACTCAGATTCGGATTCGGACGAATATTGATACCCGGGAACGGAACGCCCAAATCAAAGTACAAAGCGCGACGCAACTCAACAAGTTCACCGTTGAGCGAATCGTAGTCCATCGCCGTGGCGATATCGGGCGAAATATCCAAAATGATGGGCACGGTCGGCGCGAATTCTTCACCCGTCTTCGAACTCGATGCCGGGCGCTTACCACCCATCGGAGCCAAGGTCTTTTGCAACTGCTCCTCAGGACCGGGCTTT
>JAGCMT010000090.1 GCA_017646335.1 Burkholderiaceae bacterium | reverse complement strand
TCATTCGTACTCGGTAAGATGACGGGCATCAGCTACTCCATCTGGGCTTTGGTCCTCGGTGCTGTCGTCGGTTCCACGGGTTACCTCCCGCGCGATATCCTCAGCCACGGCAAGATCAGCGGTTTCATGAATATGGCCGTGTTTGCTGCCATTATCCCGTCTTTGGCCAAGATCCAAATCGGTGACTTGTTGAGCTTGAGCATTTCCACGATCGCTATCTTCGTCGTGACGTTCGCTACGCTTTACATCTGCTTTGCTATCCTCCCGTTGTGGAAGATCCAAGGCTCTAAGAACGTTGCTTTGAGCGTTGCCGCCGGCCAATTGTTAGGCTTCCCGGCCACGTTCTTGATCGCTAACGAAGTGGCACAAGCCGCTGCTGAAAACGAACAAGAAAAGCAAGTGGTTTTGAACGCCATCATGTCGAAGTTCTTGGTTGCAGGTTTCGCTACGGTGACTTCCTTCTCCATCATCTTCGCCGGTATCTTTGAAAAGTTCTTGGTTGCCTAAGCAATCCAAACGCATTGAAAGGATTGGATTATGTTTAAGTTCGATGCTCAAGACTATCCGTACGCTTCCAAGCGTCACGTCGTCTATGCCAAAAACGGTATGGCTTGCGTGGGTAACCCCTCTGGTGCCAGCGCCGGTCTTCAAGTCCTTTTGAAGGGCGGTAACGCCATTGACGCCGCCGTGGCCGTAGCTGCCGCACAACCCGTTGTTGAACCGACTGGTAACGGTTTGGGTGCCGACTGCTTTGCTCTTATCTGGTACAAGGGCAAGCTCTACGGTATCAACGGTTCCGGTCCCGCACCGATGGCAGCATCCATCGCCGCATTGAAGGAACGTGGTTTTGAATCCATCCCGCCTTATGGCGTCGAACCGATCAACGTGCCGGGTGCCGTCGGTGGTTGGATGGCGATGCATGAACGCTTCGGCAAGTTGCCCTTGGAAGAAGTCATGGCACCAGCTATTGACTACGCTGAAAACGGTTACCCCGTCTCCCCGAACATGAGCCGTTTGTGGGAAGAAGCTTGGGGCATCTACGGTAAGTACAAGGATCGTCCGGAATTCAAGCCCTGGTTTGATACGTTCTGCCCGAACGGTCACTACCTCCAACCAGGTGAAGTCTTCAAGTGCCCGGACATGGCCGAAACGTTGCGCGAAATCGCTCGCACGAAGGGTGAATCCTTCTACCGTGGCGAACTCGCTCAAAAGATCGACGCTTTCATGAAGGAACACAAAGGCTTCTTGAGCGCCGAAGACATGGCCAAGTACCAACCCGAATGGGTCGAACCGATCAAGACCGACTACCGCGGCTACGACGTTTGGGAAATTCCGCCCAACAGCCACGGCATCACGGTCTTGATGGCTTTGAACATTTTGAAGGGCTTTGAATTCGGTGAACGCGACACGCTCGACACGATGCACAAGCAAATCGAAGCGATGAAGTTGGCCTTCATCGACACGATGGAATACGTGGCCGAACCGTCCAAGATGTTGGTCACAAGCGAACAGCTCTTGAGCCAACAATACGCTGACGATCGTCGTAAGTTGATCAAGATGGACAGCGCCTTGACCCCTGAAGTGGGCGATCCGCGCTACAGCTCCACGGTTTACTTCGCTACGTGTGACGCCGAAGGCAACATGGTCAGCATGATTCAAAGTAACTTCCGTGGTTTCGGTTCCGGCATCGTCATTCCGGGCACGGGTATTTCTTTGAATGACCGCGCTCAAAACTTCCGCTTCGACGAAACGCACCCGAATGCACTCGAAGGCGGTAAGCGCCCGTACCATACGATCATCCCGGCCTTTATCAGCAAGGACGATCAACCGGTCTCCGCTTTGGGCATCATGGGTGGTTGGATGCAACCGCAAGCTCACTTGCAAGTCATCATGAACATGATCGACTTCGGTATGAATCCGCAACAAGCTTTGGACGCTCCGCGTTGGCAATGGATCGGTGGTAAGAAGGTGGAAGTCGAACAAGACACGCCGAACCACTTGATTCGCCTGTTGCAACGCATGGGCCACGACATCGTCGTTCAACCCGACCCGTACCACATGGGTCGCGGCCAAGTAATTTTGCGCGATGAAAACGGCGTTTACTGTGCCGGTACGGAAAAACGGACGGACGGTCAAATCGCATCGTACTAATCGAACGGTTCACTGATCGATAACTTTGGGGGAGTCTTCGGACTCCCCTATTCGTTTGCGGAACATTCGGTTTCGATTCTTCTCAAGATTCGGTACAATGCCGCGCATTCAACGACTTTTCTCGCGCTGCCGCACTTTTGACGGGTGAGTCAGCCGATCGATTTTTTTGAGGATTTAGACATGTCTTTGCCCAATTGCCCCAAGTGCGGTTCTGAATACACCTATGAAGACAACGGTATGTTCGTTTGCCCGGAATGTGCTCACGAATGGAATGACGCAACTCCGGCAGAAGACGCCGGCGATCAATTGATCGTGAAGGACGCCAACGGTACGTTGTTGGCCGACGGCGACAGCGTGACGGTGATCAAGAGCTTGAAGGTCAAGGGTGCATCTTCCATGCTCAAGATCGGCACGAAGGTTAAGAATATCCGTCTTTGCGAAGGCGATCACAACATCGACTGCAAGATCGACGGTTTCGGTGCCATGAAGTTAAAGAGCGAATTCGTCAAGAAGCTCTAATTTCTCACCGCCGCATTGCGATAAAGGGATTTTCTTTTCAGAAAATCCCTTTCTTTTTACTCAGCCGGATCAACCTCAGGCAACTTCGCCCCAATCATGTAAAGCGCCGCCTCGACTCGTCGCATGGCTTGCGGCGTATTCAACCAAAAATTCGATTGATGCGCACCCCGCTCTCGAGCCAAACGCACGGATTCTACGACCAACCAACTTGCCAACGTGTTCGATCGAGCATATTGGCTTTCTCGTTTTTCTTTTTTCTTGATGCGATCGATCGAGGGAAACACATTCGTTCCCCACGACGCATTACGACCGTTGTCTTTTTTGCTCTTGCCCCATCCTTGGATCCGACCCAATTGCAATTCGGCCGGCAAATCGATGCCTCGCTCCAAGCAGAAGCTTCGCACCATGTAGCAAAGCCCGGCAGCCACACGCGACTCGTACGATAAAAAGTCCCCGATTAAAAGCGCATAGATTTTGGATAGCGAGGCCGTCATCCGAGGCCCACCCTCTCGACCGAATGCGTCGAATTCGGGGCTAGGTTCGGTGAGTTTTTCGCAAGCGACATGAAGAAGTTCTGCGACGCCTTGTTGATTCTCCGTGAGCCATTCTTGGTGATTGGAGGCAATCAACTTTTCAGAGAACACGTTTTGAATCAGCGCAATCGTTTTCTCGTCATCGCGAGCGGCAACAGCCTCACGCAAAGGCATTTGATAACAACGAATGCGCTCTGCCATTTCTTGGTTGGCGAGATCCACGCCATACTGGCTCCAAGCGTGCTCAAAAGAAGTGAACACATATTGACACTTCGGACGCAAGGTCCGCGTCACATACGGCGGATTAAATACCCGACCGACCAAAAAATCGGCAAAGTAGTTGCAAAAATCCGCAACCACATTCGTCGAAAGATAATAATCGTGAGCGGAAATCAAATCCGCCTGTTTCGATAACGTTAATGTATCCATAGCTCTGAGTTCTCTGGTTAAGTTGGAAACAATCACTAAATCGAATTTTTAATAAAAGACTTAGCCGATCTTTTTCAATTGCTCCAAGATCAGCGTCTCAACAGACTCCCCTTTAACCTGAGCCAAGGCTTGCCACTTCTTCCACAGGCCTTCGCTCATCTGAAGCTTGACTTCAACGAAGTTTGTCCCCTCATCAATTTCAAAGACTAACGGCTTCGGAAGCATTTCATCCAAAGTCATCAGCACGGCAACCACGTGGCGACACTGACCGTTTTGTCGAGCCTCATCACAAGTGCACTTCATTGATCGGATGATTCCGTTCTCGGCATGAATCCGTACGGTTTCGAGCTTACCTTCGGCGACTGACGCTTCGAAACCATCCGAGGTCTTTTTCAATCCTGTCACCGTACCGTCTTGGTAGTCTGCAAAACCTCGGTCCAGTACGTCTTTCTGAAATTCTTTTTGCCAAGAAACAATCATATGGTTCCTCTCTAACGATTTCACTATTCTAACGAACCGAAAATCTTTCTTCTAAAGGATAATGCCAAGCCTAATCCAAAGCACTTAGCGCTATCATCGTTAGCATTGTTTTCGTGTGAGCTTTGCATGTCCCCTACCGTTTTACAGTCTTTCTGGATGCTCGCTGCCGGCGCTTTTTATACGCTGTTGGCTATCTGTATAAAATGGGGCGTAGATACCTATTCCGTCTACGAAATCGTCTTTTACCGCTCGGCTTTCGGGATTTTGATGGTGCTTTATCTTCTCAAGAAGAAAAGCATCCCGATAGCAACGCCAATGCTGGGCACGCATATCTTGCGTAATGCGCTTGCCACCACCAACCTGTGCTTGGGTGCTTACATCACTTGGTTACTACCCTTAGCCATGGCGCAGATTCTCAATTACACCTGCCCGCTCTTTTTTGCCAGTTGGATCGTTTTTGAAACTCTAATGGCCGGGCGTCGGATCCATTGGGGACTTCTAGCTGCACTTTTGTGTGGGTTTGCCGGTGTTTGTTTGATCATCCGCCCGGACGTGGGTGAAGCCATGCTCATTCCGATGCTTTTGGGTTTGATTGTCGGGGCCACCGGAGGCTCGGCCGACTGGATTGTCAAAAAGATGGGCGAAAACAATGAACCGGCCGAACGAATCGTCTTTTGGTTTGTGGTTGCCGGCCTCATCGTCGGTTTTGCCGGTATCGTTTTGGGTGACGGTTTCCACCCCTTGGATATGGAAGGTTTCTTGATTCTTTTGGGCGTAGGCGTTTTTGGTACGCTGGGCCAATATACGATGACTTTGGCGTTAAAGAACGGTGAGGCCTTCTTAAATTCCGTACTTCAATACTCGGGCGTTGTTTTCAGCATCTTCGCCGGGATCCTTATTTTCCACGATTCGCTCGACACCCTCACCTTTATCGGGATTGCCGTGATTTGCCTCAGCGGCATCGCCTCGACAATCTTGACCGTGCTATCGAAAAAGCAAGAATCGTAAATAGAGGAAAATTTGCCCCCTTTTTAGGGAAGAAGCCGTACAGGTAGACACAAAGCAGTACTTTTTTCGCAACCGAACCGCTAAAATCAATACGTTGTGATTCACAATTTTCGGAATTTTTCATTTGGATTTGATTATGAGTAGCGTCGATAACGTTTTACAACTCATCAAGGACAACGACATCAAGTTCGTTGATCTCCGTTTTACGGACATGAAGGGCAAGGAACAACACTTGTCGCTTCCGGCTCGCTATGTCGATGAAGACTTCTTTGAAGACGGTCAACCCTTTGACGGCTCTTCCATGAAGGGCTGGGCCAGTATCGAAGCCAGCGACATGGTCTTGATCCCGGATCCGGACACCGCTCACATTGACCCCTTCCGCGAAGAAAACACCTTGATTCTTACGTGCGACGCCACCGATCCGGCCACGGGTAAAGGCTACGAACGTGACCCGCGCTCGATTGCCAAGCGTGCCGAAGCGTATTTGAAGTCCACCGGCATCGGTGATACGGCTTACTTCGGTCCGGAACCCGAATTCCACATTTTTGACTCCGTGGCTTGGAATAACGACCCCGAATGGGCATTCTTCAAGATCGGTTCCGACGAAGCCGGTTGGTCTTCCAAGATCGAATACGAACAAGGCAACCTCGGCCACCGTCCGGGTCACCAAGGCGGTTACTTCCCAGTCCCGCCGATCGACTCTTTCCAAGACATGCGCTCGGAAATGTGCTTGTTGCTCGAACAACAAGGCGTTCCCGTCGAAGTTCAACACCATGAAAACGGTGCCGGTCAATGTGAAATCGGTACGCGTTTCAGCACGTTGGTGAAGCGTGCCGACTGGACGCAAATCCAAAAGTACACGATTTGGAACGTGGCTGCCGCTTACGGTAAGACCGCCACCTTTATGGCTAAGCCCGTTGTGGGTAGCGCCGGTAGTGGCATGCACTGCAACCAATCCATTTGGAAAGACGGCAAGAACCTCTTTATCGGTAACGGTTATGCCGGTTTGAGCGAGGAAGCCCTCTACTACATCGGCGGTATCATCAAGCACGCTCGCGCCTTGAATGCCATCACGAACCCGACGACGAACTCTTATAAGCGTTTGGTCCCGGGCTTCGAAGCGCCGGTGAAGTTGGCTTACTCGGCTCGTAACCGTTCGGCTGCCATCCGTATCCCGCACGTGATGAACGAAAAGGCTCGCCGTATCGAAGTCCGCTTCCCCGATCCGACGGCCAACCCCTATTTGTGCTTCTCCGCACTCTTGATGGCCGGTCTCGACGGCATCATGAACAAGATCCATCCGGGCGAAGCAGCTGATAAGAATCTCTATGACCTTCCGCCGGAAGAAAGCGCCAAGATCCCGACGATTTGCGCCTCCTTGGAAGAAGCCATGGACGCTTTGCAAAAGGATCATGAATTCTTGACGCGCGGTGGTGTCTTCTCCGAAGACATGATCGAGGCTTACATCAAGTTGATGAGCAAGGACATCCAACGTTATCGTATGGCAACGTCCCCGATTGAGTTTGAAATGTATTACAAGCTCTAATCGATTAAGTTTGCATTAGAATTGGGCGTTGAAATTTTCAACGCCCTTTTTATTTGTCCGTATGTTCACGCTTTTAGAACTTCAAGATTGGCTCGCCCGTTTGGGTGCAAAACCGCAACACGCTCGTCGCGTCTACCGCGCGATGCTCAACGTGGCGGCATGGCCGACGCTCACCGATGAGAAGTTCCCGAAAAAACTTCGCGAAGCGATTCCTGAGATTCGAACGAAAGTTGAAAGCGTGCTTCGCATCGTACACCAAGACGATGCCACGGAAAACGAAGCGGCCAAACTGTTATTTGCGTTGCAAGACGGTCAAACCATTGAAAGCGTGTTGTTGCCGCGCGAAGGCGTTTGCGTTTCCTCTCAAGTGGGCTGTGCCGTGGGTTGCGTCTTTTGCATGACCGGTAAAGGCGGACTCATTCGTCAACTCGATGCGCTTGAAATCATTGCGCAAGTTGCCTACGCACGCCAAGTGCGCCCGGACACCCGAAAAGTCGCCTTTATGGGAATGGGAGAACCTTCGCACAATCTTCGTGCCGTGATGACGGCTATTGAATTTTTGGGTGCTTACGGCGACTTCCCGCACAAAAATTTGGTGCTTTCCACCGTAGGTGACCAACGCGTCTTTGACATGTTGGAAACGAGTACGGTCAAACCGGCGCTTGCCGTCTCACTTCATTCCACGATCGATGAAAAGCGCCGTCAATTGTTACCGAAAGCCGGACGCCTGAGCGTCGACTCTTTGGTTGAGCAGGCCGAATCCTATGCCCGAGCAACGGGTTACCCGACGCAATACCAATGGACCTTGATCGACGGCTTAAATGACGGCGATGATGAATTGGAACGCATCAAGCATTATTTGGCTGGCAAATACGCCATGATGAATTTCATCCCGGTCAATGTGGTCGAGGGCTCTCCTTATCAACGCCCTCCCATTGAACGCTGTGCAGCCATGGCACGCTTTTTGCACCAAAATCACATTGTGGCAAAACTACGCCATTCCGCCGCTCAAGAGGTCCAAGGCGGCTGCGGCCAATTGCGAGCCAGAAAACTCCAAGAAAAATAATCGCTTGGGCGCCTTTTCCTGTAGAATGCGCCCTTCTTAATTTTCTCGTGCACTTTCCGTTGGCAATCGACCGTGTTTGCCATTCTCGAGACTCGAACAAATCGTTCGCAGGTTTTTCTTTGACGCTGGAAAGTGGGTCAAGCCGACAACTTTCCTGCGACATGCCGTAAAAGGAATCTTGCGATGACGTTTCATACGTTAGGGCTATCTTTGCCCCTTTTGAATGCGATCGAATCGATGGGTTACAACGAACCCACGCCCATTCAAGCCAAAGCCATCCCCTTCATTGTCAAAGGCACCGACGTGTTAGCCATTGCCCAAACGGGTACCGGCAAAACCGCAGCTTTTGCCTTACCGATTCTTGAAGAGTTCCTTCAATTCCCCAAGCGCGTCAAAGCCAACGCGCCGCGGGCGCTCATTTTAGCGCCGACCCGCGAACTGGCTCAGCAGATTTTTGAAGCCATTGAAGGTTTTGCTCAACACACGACAATTAAGAGTGCGGTCGCTTACGGGGGTGTCTCCATGGTCACGCAAACGAAGGCGTTGGAAGCCGGTATCGATATTTTGGTTGCCACCCCCGGTCGCTTGATGGACCACATGCGACAAAAAACGGTGGATCTCTCCGCGCTTGAATGCTTGGTTTTGGATGAAGCCGACCGTATGTTGGACATGGGTTTCATTAAGGACATTCGTGCGATCCTTCGTTATTGCCCGGCGCAAAAGCAATCCGTTTTGCTTTCGGCCACGATGTCAGCAGAAATTCGCGGATTGGCTCGCTCCATGTTGCACTCGCCGAAAGTCATTGAGATTGCCCCCAATAAAGATGTCGCGTTGATTGAACAAACAATCTATCGTGTCGCTCAAAGTCGCAAACGTGATCTTTTGCGAGATTTGATCGTGGATAACCGTTGGGAACAGACTTTGGTTTTTACGCGCATGAAGCATGCAGCCGCCCGCTTAGCCCACCACTTGGAAAAAGACGGCTTTACGGTCGCCTCGATCCACGGGGATAAGACGCAATCGGCTCGTGCGCGAGCCTTGGCCGACTTCAAAGCCAAGAAGGTGCAAATTTTGGTTGCCACCGACGTGGCTGCTCGGGGTATCGACATTGAAGAATTGCCGCATGTCGTCAATTTCGAGTTGCCGGCCAATGCCGAAGATTACGTGCACCGTATCGGTCGTACGGGTCGTGCCGGTCAAACGGGCACAGCCGTCTCTTTGATGTCGGCTGCTGAACAGCCGCAATTGGAAGCGATTGAAACGTTGATCAAGAAACAATTGAACGTCATTGAGCCGGAAGGCTACGCATCGGAAGACGAAGAATTTTTGATTGAAGAAAAAAAGGCGGCTCCGGCCAAAAAGAAGCCTCAAGAACGCAAACCTCGTCGTGAACCGCGCGGTATGCCTTTTGAGCCGAAAGAAAAATCTTTCGCTCGACGTTCTGAAAATCGTCAACGAGTGAAAAAATCGGACATTGGGTTTGACTATGTATTGCCCGAATTCGATTTTGACCGACGTCGCTAGTAAGAGTTCGCTAGAATCGGACTGTTATACCTAAAGAGTCGATTATGAAACGTTTGGCTTGGCTTTTACTTCCGTTAACGATCGCCGGTTGCGCAGAAAAACCGGCCGATCCGCTATTTGACTCACCCATGGGTCAACGTATTACCTGTCAAGCCGTTCGTCCCGTGCAAGCCAAAGATGCGTTGAGCATGATTCCGTTTAATTGCGGAGAGTTACAAATCTCAGCCTCTTTGAGCGAATTGCGCGATGCCGGTTGGCGATTGGAAAGCGTGGACATCGGCAACGATATTCTCGTTGAAAATGTCCTTTCCACCGAAGTCTCGATCACCGTTCGAAAGGTTTACTGATGACTGCGTCCGTGTCTGAAAATCTTGCAAAGCTCCGTCAAAAAATGGCGGGGCTTTGTTGCAATGGTTATTACGTAACGATTAATGACCCTCATCTCTCGGAATACATTCCCGATCACTTCCAAATCATTGAATTTCTGACAGGTTTTTCAGGTTCGGCGGGCTCTTTGATCGTCACCGAACAAGAGGCTTACCTTTGGGCAGACTCGCGTTATTGGGTCCAAGCCGCCAAGCAATTGGCCGACACGGGCATCACCCTGATGAAATGGGGTGATGAGCAGGTGCCTTCCCCCGTTGAATGGCTAAAAGAACAAGAGATGCCGCTGGACCTTTTGATCCACGATGAATTGGTGAGCATCGAGCAATACGAAAAGTTGGCGCAAGTCACCCATACGCTTTTGGGTGTATCTCACACGTGGCTCAATGACTTTTGGCCTCATCGCCCGCTTTTGGTCTCCAATTCCATCTTTCATCATCAAGCAAGCACTCAAACACCGAAAGAAAAACTTGAACGCTTGCAAACTGAAATCAAAAAATACGAAAAAGAGCAATCGATCGGCTCAGTGACGTTATTGCTGACAAAGCTCGATGACATCGCGTGGCTAACGAATCTTCGCGGCTCCGACATCGCCTATAACCCGGTCTTTTTTGCTTGGGCTCTTGTCTCCGCTTCGCACGCACGTCTTTTCCTTCACCCCGATCAATTGGATGCCACGCTTCGCCATCATTTGGAAGCGCACGGTTGGGAAATCGACGATTACGACCGTATTGATCCGGCCATTCGACAATGCATTGAAAACGATGGCAACGTCGCGTTCGATCAAACGCAAGTCAATGCGCATTTCTTAGCACTGACCGGCGGCACGCACCGTCATTGGGATCATCCGTTGGCGCTTTGGAAATCGATCAAAACCCCCGAAGAAATCGACGGTTTAAAGGTTGCCATGCAACGTGACGGGCTGGCAATCACCGCCTTCATTGATGAGATTCGAGCCCGTTTAGCCACTGGAGAGCACCTAACCGAAAACGATGCGGTGGAAATTTTGCACAACAAGCGCTTGATGCAACCGAACTTCATCACGGAAAGTTTTGCCACGATTGCTGCCGTCAATGCCAATGCCGCCCTTCCACACTATGCTCCGACACCGGGCCAAGGTGCCGCAATTGAGCCGCCTTGTGTGTTACTTGTCGACTCCGGTGCTCACTATCACGAAGGCACGACCGATACGACACGAGTCTGGTTCTTGGGTGAGCCCAATGACTTCAAAGACGATTTGGCGCTTTTAAAACAAGACTATACTGCCGTTTACCAAGGCATGAAGTCACTCTCTCAAGCCTCTTTCCCTGTCGGCACTCGGGGCATTGATTTGGACAAAATCGCCCGTCAGCCCATTGTGGACACCGGTATCGATTACGGTCACGGAACGGGTCACGGTATCGGCTTGACGTTGAATGTGCATGAAACGCCGCCCACGATTTCACCTCGAGAAACCAAAGGTACCCTGACGCCTCTGCAACCGGGCATGGTCATGAGTGACGAGCCGGGTATTTATCGCGAAGGTCGATGGGGCATTCGAATCGAAAACACGATCGTCTGTGTCGACAAAGGCAACGGCGAACTCGGATTTGAAGTACTCACCACATGCTCCATTGAAACAGTGCTACTAAACGGAGAACTCTGATGGATCTGCATCGATTACCGATTGCGCAATTTTGTGAAGTCACGGCTTCCGATGCGCCCGCCCCGGGAGGCGGAAGCGTATCGGCTTTGTGTGGTGCGCTTGCGGCGAGCCTTTCATCCATGGTCGCCAATCTCACGATCGGGCGAAAGGGATACGAGCCCCTTCAAAAAGTTATGCAAGAAGCGATTGACGAACTCGAATCGATCCGTCAGTCCCTCTTAAAGGCAATTGATGAAGACTCAAAGAGCTTTGATGACTTCATGGCCGCCACTCGATTACCGAAAACCACGGATGAAGAAAAAGCCGCTCGCAAGACGGCGATGCAACAAGCGCTGAAAACAGCGACGTTGATTCCGCTACAAGTCGCACGAGAATCGGCCAAAATTTTTGATTACGCTCGCTTGATGCTCGACAACGGCAATCCCAACGCCTTCACCGACGCGATGGTCAGTACGTTGGCTGCTCGCACGGCAACGCTTGGGGCTCTCTTGAATGTCCGAATCAACTTGGCTTCGATCAAGGACGAGGATTTCATCTTCTCGATCCGACAAGAGATTGAAGCTTTAGAAAAGTTAGCCAATGAAGCGGAGGCAAAAATGCTTCGCAAAGGCTATCTGCTGATGAACCGATAATTGTTAGTTAGGAAATAAATCATGGCAAAAATCGTTGAATTCATTCCGAATTTTTCCGAAGGTCGTCGACAAGACGTCATTGATGCAATTAGTGATGCGGCTCGTTCGGTCGACGGCGTCAAACTGATCAACGTCAACGTCGAAGCCTCTTACAACCGTTGCGTCCACACCATTGTCGGCGCACCGGAAGCCGTGTTAGAAGCGGGTTTTCGTATGTGTCAAAAAGCCGTTGAATTGATTGACATGCGAACTCACAAGGGCGAGCATCCGCGAATCGGTGCCATCGATGCCTCTCCCTTCATCCCGGTCGAAGAGATGACGCCCGAAGAATGCGTTGAGTTAGCCAACCGATTAGGCGAACGTGTTGCCAACGAGCTCCAAGTCCCCGTCTACTTATACGAAAAAGCCGCCAAAAAGCCTGAACGCGTGAAATTACAAAACATCCGCCATCCGGAATACGAGGGTTTGTGTGAGTTGATCAACGAGCCGCAATGGGCTCCCGATTACGGTGAAGCCAAGATGCATCCCACGGCCGGTGCGATGCCGCTCGGTGTTCGTAGCCCGATGGTGGCCTTCAATATTTCGTTAAACACGCCTGACGTAACGATTGCGAAGAAAATCGCCCAATCGTTCCGAGAGGCTCGAGGCGGTTACGCTGAAGCTCGTGCAATCGGCGTGTACTTAGAAGATCGAAAGATCTGTCAGGTCAGTTGCATGATCAATCCCGATATCGTCCCGCTTTACCGCATCATTGAAATGGTGCGCTCGGAAGCTCGCCGATACGGCTTATCCGTCATCGGTACCGACATCTGCGGGATGATTAGTAAAAATGCGTTGATGGATTGCTGTGAGTACTACATGCAATTGGAAAACTTTGATCGCAAAGCTCAAGTGTTGGAAGAGCAGCTCTAACGGCGGTTGAATACAACATTTCTCGGAGTTTAAGCCCAATGCTTAAACTCCTTTTTTCTTTGCAACAAAACACTTACGCGCTTGATTTAGTTGGACATTTTTCTTTATTCTGGCTAATTTATAGGGCGCGGTATGCAATTTTCGAATTCATACCCCTTTTGTTTGACAGACTGAAGCCAACTTCTCCCCCAAGTCACGGTAAAATAACGCCTGATATATCGATAGATTGCACAGTCATTCGTGGCTAGCTTAAAGAATTCAATGGCTTCCAAATTCTCTGCTTTACGCAAACTCGACCCCAATTTCGTTCGATTGCTGGGTTACATCAAACCGCATCGCGGTAAATTGATTTTGGCGATGTTGTTCATGACAATCGCTGCCGGCTCCTCTTCATTGATTGCCATGCTGTTGGGACAACTCACTGAACGCGGTTTCTATGAAAAAGAAGCCTGGGTCATTATGGGGGCTCCACTCGGTCTTTTAATCATTGCGGGCTTGCACGGTTTGAGCACCTTTATGAGTGCTTACCTTTTGGGCAAGGTCAATCAAGGTGCCTTGATTACTTTGCGTGAAGAAATGTTTGCCAAAATCATTCGTTGGCCGTCTAGAACTTATCAAGAAAACACCTGCGCTCGAGTCTCGGCCAAATTTATTAACGAAGCCAATATTGCATTGACCAATGTCGGTCGCTCGTTAACCATGCTTGTACGTGACGGTCTTCAGGTCCTCGCACTTTTATTCATTCTCTTTTATTACAACTGGCAGTTGACGTTGATCACTTTCATCGTTGCCCCGATGATCGTGCTCGTATTGCGCTTGATTTCCAAGAAGATGAAATCGGTGGTCGCGGAAAACCAAAAAACGGTGGCTCTTTTGATGGGGGCTGTCCAACAAGCTTATCGAGCACAACGTTTGATCAAAGTACACAACAATCACGAACAAGAATACGAACGCTTTGACAAGGTCAATGAAAAAATTCGTCGTGAATCATTGAAAGTGATGCGCCTTAGCTCTTTAGGAGCACCGGCTACCCAGGTCATCTCTATGTGCGGCGTCGCCATCATCATTGCCGTAGCCCTATTTGAAGCACAAAAGGGCTTGATCACGAT